>JBFMFA010000122.1:0-7758 GCA_040753195.1 Gemmatimonadota bacterium
TGGAGACGCGCTGAGGCCGGATTCGCGACCGGCGATCGACGCGCTGCGAGCACGCGGCTGGGAGCCGCGAATTCTATCTGGGGATGCGCCCGGTGTCGTGGCGACGGTCGCGCAGGCGCTCGGTTTGCCGCGCGATTCCGCCGTCGGCGGGGCGTCGCCGGAAGCGAAGCTGCGGGAGATCGAGCGGCGGCGTGCCCGGGCCGACAAGCGCGTCGTGATGGTCGGCGACGGAGTAAACGATGCTGCGGCTATCGCGGCCGCGTCCGTTGGAATTGCCGTCCACGGGGGCGCCGAAGCCGCGCTGGCGACAGCCGATGTCTACCTAACGCGTCCTGGCCTGTCACCGCTCATCGAGTTGACTGACGGTGCCGCGCGAACGATGCGCATCATCCGTCGCAATATTCTCTTCTCACTGGCGTACAACGCGGTGGGGGTCACGCTCGCCGTCACCGGCAGCATCAACCCTCTCCTGGCGGCGATCATGATGCCGCTCAGCTCCATCACGGTGCTGTTAGGCTCCTGGTACGGACACAGCTTCGACCGTTCCCCGGTACGGAGCAGCGCATGAGCGTATTCTATCTCGTACTTCCTCTCGCGATGATACTCGTGGCCGCTGCGGTGTTTGCGTTCGTTTGGGCGGCCAGAAAGGGGCAATTCGACGATCTGGAGACACCCGCGCTGCGCATAGTCCCCGACGACGAAGCCCCTAAGCGTTAGGCAAAGTCCGCCGCACGCAGCGGGAGTCGCCGGATTCGCCGTCCTGTCGCGGCAAAGAGCGCATTCAGGACCGCCGGTATCAGCGGAGGTACGGGTGGCTCTCCGACGCCGAAGGGCTGTTCGCCGTGACTGGGAACGATATACGTCTCGATCACCGGCGTTTCGCTCATGCGCAGGACCTGGAAGTCGCGGAAGTTGCTCTGTTCGGCGCGGCCATCGCGGAAGGTGATCTCACCTTTCATGTTCGACAAAGCCCACGCGATTCCGCTTTCGACTTGCTGCTCGATGCCGAGCGGGTTGATCACCACGCCGCAGTCGATGACGCAGGTGACGCGATGCACGACGAACGGCAAGTAGTCGGGACGCGGTCGCTCCGGCACCGACACTTCGGCGACATACGCCACGTGCGTTTCCGCATCGTAGACGTTGCATGCTACGCCGCGAGCGCGACCAGCGGGGAGCGGCGTCCCCCAGCCAGAGCGCTCGCGCACTTGCTCGAGGACGTGCCGCAGACGTGCACGGTTGATCGTTAGGCTGCCTGCCTTCACGCTTGCCGCCGCGCCGCTCAGTAACTGCAGGCGAAACTCCAACGGATCCGTGCCTGCGGCCCCGGCCAACTCATCGATGAAACACTCGCGCGCGAAGGTCGATGGCGGCGAATACACGGCCCGCCAAGGACCGATGCGGAACGGAACATCCACGCGTACGTATGATGTCTCGATGGACGGAATCGCGTACGGAATGTCATAGGCGCCCCATGACGAGTCCTGAAAGTACGCGGCGGCATCTTTCAATTCGTCGGCGGTCGGTGGTCCCGACAAGTTGTGCAACGACGCCACCTTCTTGTGACGCCAGGCCAGTGCACGACCAGCCGCGTCGACGGCGCCGGACATGTAGTGCACCGACGCGTTCTGGAAATGTCCATGGCGCATATCATCATCGCGTGTCCAGAGCACTTGCACCGGCGCCTTGATCTCACGCGACAACTCGGCGGCCTCGAGCGCATAGTCCACCGCAAGCCGCCGGCCAAAACCGCCACCGATCAAGGTCGGGGTAACATGCACGTCTGCACTCGTTAGGCCGAGGAGCCGCGCGACGCGAGATTGCAGGGCGTTGGGAGCTTGGGTCGGCGCCCAGATTTCGCAGCGGCCATCGTGTACGTGCGCTGTGCAGTTCATCGGCTCCAGCGGCGCATGCGCGGCGAATGGGTAGTGGTACGTCGATTCCAGCACCTGTGCACCGGTCAAGCTTGCGGGAGCCGTGCCTTCTTGTCGTGTAATGACGCCAGCTTCGCGCCCGCCTCGCTCCAGCGCCTGCCAGTGATCCGCAGAATTGAAGCTCCTGTTAGGTCCTTCGTTCCACGTGACATTCAGCCGCGCACGTCCTTTCAGCGCGGGCCACGTCTTTTCAGCGACCACGGCAACACCAGCCGAGATCGGTGTGACAGAGCGGACCCCGCTGACACCTAACGCTGCCGCGGAGTCGATGCGTGTGACCGTCGCTCCTGGGACCGGCGGGCGCAGAATGCAGGCGAAGAGCATGCCCGGGACTCTGACGTCTATGCCGAAACGCGCGCTGCCGTCGACGATACTCGGCGCGTCCAGCCGCCGCTGACGTGTGCCGACGATGCGTCGTTGATCTGCCGTTTTTGGACGCACATTCGACGGCACGGGCAAGCGCGCGGCGTCTGCCACCAGATCCGCATATCTGATTTGCCGGCCAGTGGCCGCGTGATGCACAGCGCTCCGCTCCGTGTGGCACGTTGCGGCGTCGACACCCCAGCGCGCCGCCGCAGCGGTGAGCAGCATGGCACGAGCGGTCGCACCGGCTTCACGCAGCACGCGCCAGCTTCCGCCGATGCTCCAGCTTCCGCCCGTCCCCAGTCGAGTGAACGCGGGGCCCGGAGAGGCCTGCACCAGCTGTACGGTAGAGAAGTCGGCGTCCAACTCATCGGCGAGGATCATCGCCAGCGACGTACGCACGCCCTGGCCCATCTCCTGCTTGCCGATCGTGAGCACAATGCGGCCGGAATCCTCGATCGCAATCCAATCGTTAGGTGCGAACCTGGCATTGGCTTTCGCGATGCGCCCGTTTTCGCCGTCCCAACGAACGCCCAGCACGAGCGCCGAGCCTCCGAGCGCGCTGTAGCGCACGAATTCGCGGCGGCTTGTCATTGGGCGCTCCGGGCTGCGCGATGGATCGCGCGCCGCATGCGCGGGTATGTGCCGCAGCGACATACCGACTGATCGATCACGGCATCGATGTCTGCGTCCGATACCTCGCGCTTCGATTTCAGCAGCGCACATGCAGTGATCAGCATTCCTGCCTGACAGTAACCGCACTGCGAGACGTCTTCCTCGATCCACGCGCGCTGGCAGGGATCACTGCGATCGATGGAAAGGCCTTCGATTGTGGTGAAGGTCTGTCCGCTTGCGCTTTCCGCGGTGATTTGGCAGGAGCGTATCGCGGATTGTCCTTGCAGGACTGCGCAAGCGCCACAGACGCCAACGCCGCATCCGTATTTCGTACCAGTAAGTCCCAGCTCGTCGCGTAAGATCCAAAGCAACGGTGTATCGGCGTCGACGTCCACAGTTCGGCGTTGGCCGTTGACGATAAGTGTAAATGCCGGCATGAATGGCTCCGCTGCGGGTGCGCGCTAGGTTCGTCTGTCATGGCGATAACAAGGTTGCCGAAAGTCCCGTCCATGAGCGTGGTTCTGTCATTGTCTTCGCAATTCGCTGACAGAGAACTGACGCCAGCGAGCACGGAGAACGGACTTCCGTGTCGTGCGTTATCGGCGCCCCTTCGTATAGTCCTCTGCGCCGAGGGAAATGCCTTACGGACGCCGCCTGCTTGCCTGACAGACCACCGCCGCAGCGCATCGGACCTTTAATCTGAACAAGCCCTGGGACGAACGCCTAACGTGACTCGGCGCACAGGAGGTTCTATGCTTCGCCTTCGCCATATTATGACCACCGACGTCGTCACGCTGCACCCCGATTCGACGCTGCGCGACACTATCGACCTTTTTGCACAGAAGCACGTCAGCGGCGCGCCGGTCATGCGCGACAACGCCGTGGTCGGCGTCATTTCCACATCTGACCTGATGAGTTTCGCGGCCTCAACGCCAACGGTGCCAACAGAGCGCCCTGGTGAGACTGAGACAGCCGATTGGGAAGAGCCGGCCGATTGGATTGAAGGCGAGGAGCCAGCCGGCGACTTCTATCTGGACCAGTGGTCAGATGCCGGGGCCGATGTGGGCGAGCGTTTCAGCGAAGTGACTGGGCCGGAATGGGATCTGTTCTCCGAACACACAGTCGCCGAGGCGATGACGCGAACAGTGTGCGCGTTGCCGAGCGACACGTTCGCTGATCGCGCCGCAGATGTCATGCGTCGCGCGAAGATCCATCGCGTTCTCGTAGTAGACGCTGGAAAACTGGTCGGTGTTGTGACGATGACGGACATCTCCAACGCGGTGGCGGATCACAAGCTCACGGCAAAGACGTACGTCTTCGCACCTGAGTCCAAGTTCCCGAGACGCGGTTGGGAATGAAGTGAGTTGGAGGCCTAACGTGAGCGCATCGACAGACCGTCCTCGCGTCATCATCATCGGCGGCGGCTTCGGCGGGATCTCGGCTGCGCGTGCATTGGCCATGGCACCCGTCGACATCACGGTCATCGATCGAACAAACCACCACCTCTTTCAGCCGCTGCTCTATCAAGTTGCGAGCGCCGTGTTGCCGTCTAGTGATATCACGCGGCCAATCCGTCGTATGTTGCGCGGGCAGCGCAACGTCCGCGTTGTCCTCGGTAATGTCGAACGAATCGACGTCAAGCAGCGCGTGGTGCACGTACATAACGGCTTCGACAAGAGCTACGAATACGACTATCTGATTGTCGCGGCCGGGTTGGAGCACGAGTACTTTGGCCATAACGAGTGGGCGGAACTCGCCCCAGGCCTCAAGAGCGTTACGGACGCCGAAGAGATTCGCCGGCGCTTTCTGCTTGCATTCGAGGAAGCGGAGAGGAACCCGGAGGGCATCGCACTTGACGCCTTATTGACGTTTGTTGTGATCGGTGGCGGGGCGACCGGAGTGGAGCTGGCCGGGATTCTGCCGGCGACTGCACGGGCGTCGATGCGCAACGAATTTCGTATCGTTAGGGTCCAGGATACGAAAGTAATCCTCCTTGAAGGAGGGTCTCGCATCCTGCCGGGATTCAATCCTGCGCTCTCCGCCCGTGCCGAGCGCGACCTGCGCAAACTCGGCGTCGATGTCCGCACGAATGCGAAGGTCACGCGCGTCGACCGTGACGCTGTCTGGGTAGGTGACGAACGAATCCCGACGCACAATGTTTTTTGGGCGGCCGGTGTGCGCGGATCGCCACTGGGTGCACAGCTTGGTGCGCCCCTGAACCGCCAGGGTCAGGTTCTCGTGGCGCAGGACCTAACGATTCCCGGCCATCCCGAGGTCTATGTAATTGGCGATCTCGCCGCGCTGCGCTGGGATGAGACGCGCTGGATCCCACAACTCGCGCCGTTTGCGAATCAAGCGGGGCGCTGTGCTGCGAAAAACATCGTTCGTTCGTTGCGTGGCGAGCCGCGCGAAGCGTTTCGCTATTTCGACAAAGGGATGCTGGCGACCATTGGACGGCATAAGGCGGTGGGCGAATTCCGCGGCATCCGTTTTAGCGGATATATCGCGTGGTGGGGGTGGTTGTTAATTCACATCCTATATCTGGCCGGCGGTCGCAATCGAGTCAGCGTGATGATCGAGTGGTTATGGAGTTACCTAACACTCGAACATGGCGCGCGACTGATCACGGCGCCGCCGCGAATAACACGCGAGCCTTACATAGATCCGGCGCTCGAGGCGATTGGAACGGGTGGCGCCTAACGGGTGCCGAGCACGGGATGACTCATGAAGCGTCCCGCTCGCCCATTACGAGTACCGGGCAGGGGGCGTGGCGCAACAACGCGTTTACCACACTTCCAAGCACCGCGCGCCGGATTCCGCCCGCACCGCGGCGGCCCATCACTATGAGATCGCAGTCCCAGCGTTCTGCAAACGCAGTGATCTCCTGCGCTGGCTCACCGAACACGACTTGGGCGCTCGCGCGTCCCGCCCCTTCCTTGCTTTCTTCCAAGAGCCGCTGCAGCCATCCGTGCGCGGCTAAAGGCCCGCCCGACGGTAGAGGTTCGGACCCAACACGATGCGCGTCGTTGATGCCAGCGGTCCCCGACAGCATGTGGCTCATTACTCCGGATCGCACCACGTGAAGTGCTATCACTTCGGCGCCGAACCGATGGCCCAGGTGGCGCGCGAGTCCCAACGCACGTTCACTTATTTCCGACTGCTCGAGCGGCACCAGGATTCGCGCCGGCGGGCGATCGCGCAACGCTCGCGTGAGAAGCACCGGAGTGTGCGCCTGCTTCACCAGGTGCTCAGCGGTGCTCCCAAGTCCCTCCAGCACTCCCTCGCGTTCTCCGTGCATGCCGACGATGACAAGATCGGCCGAGAAGTCCGCTGCAACGTTGGCGAGGCCACTCGCTGCCTCACCCTCGCGAATTTCAAGCCATATGCGGCTCGCAGATAGCGCGTGGGAAAACTCGCGCAGCCGTCGGTCTGCACCAGCGCGAACCGTCTCAATTAGCAGGTCGCGACGAGCGTACCGGCTGCGGACGATGGGTGGCGGCTGAGGGACAGTTATGATGTGAGCCAGCACCAGCTCGGCCCCAGAAGCGAAATGCCGCGCGGCCCAGCGCGCCGCCTCGAAAGATGACGACGAGAAATCGATGCCGATGACGATACGTTCAAGCTTCACGGCAACCTCCTGACCAAGTATGGAATCGACCAAAGCTGCTCGGAGTCGGACGATTCCCGCCTGCATGTCGGGTAGATGCCGCGGTCGCAGGCCCGTGAGCGAGCCTCGCCTTGCGACGAGACCGCGGAAGGCGCACCTGCCGCCTGCGTAGGTCGATAAGCATGATCTTTAACGCCGACGAAGACGACGATCGCTGCCAGCCCGTATTTCAGGTAGACGAAACGATTGTACGGCCCATCCCGCCCTAACAGCATGTCCGCCATCGCAACCGAGCTCATCGTCATTGTACTTCTTCTGACCGTGAACGGCCTACTCGCAATGTCCGAGCTCGCCGTGGTCACCGCCCGGAAGGTGCGTCTAGAACAGCGGGCCGAAGAGGGCGACGCTGGCGCCATGGCGGCACTGGCACTTGCCCGCGACCCTGGCCAGTTCCTCTCGACCGTCCAGGTCGGAATCACCCTGATTGGCGTCCTAGCAGGCGCCTTTGGAGGTGCCACCCTATCGGAGGAGCTTGCTGATGGACTCGAACACTTCGCCCCAGTGGCGGAGTACGCGGATGCGATCGCGCTGGGTATCGTCGTCGCGGGGATCACCTACCTCTCGCTTCTCATTGGGGAGCTTATCCCGAAGAGAGTCGCACTGAGCCAGCCCGAGCGGGTCGCGTCGCTCGTGGCGCGCCCCATGAAAGTGCTGGCACGTGCGGCTGCTCCGATTGTCGCGTTGCTAACGGGACCGACCAATCTCGTGCTCCGGTTCTTCGGCATTCGCGTAAGTGCTGAGCCGTCGATTACTGTCAAGGAGATTCGCGCTCTTGTCGAGCAGGGAGCCGAGAGCGGAGTGGTTGAGGACACAGAGCATCACCTTGTCGAAAGAGTCTTCCGGCTGGGTGATCGCCTGGTGAGCGACATCATGACGCCGCGGACGCAGCTTGAATGGGTAGATCTCTCGGAACCGGCTGACCTGGTGCGCAGGCAACTGGCGGCGCAGCTGCGCGCTCGCTACGTGGTGTGCGAGCGCACGATCGAAAATGTGCTCGGCGTCGCGCACGCCGAGGACCTCCTTGCCCAGTGCCTCGGCGGTCAACCTCTGGACCTCCGCCCCGTGCTCCGACAGCCGCTCTACGTCCCAGCAACCATGGCAGCCCTAGATGTACTCGAGCAGTTCAAGACATCACGACAGCATGTGGCTGTGGTGCTCGACGAGTATGGCGGCATGCAA
>JBFMFA010000123.1:0-7751 GCA_040753195.1 Gemmatimonadota bacterium
TGTCGCGCTAGGCAACGTCGTCTTCGACATGGGCCGTTTCGGGATTCAATTCGTCGCCTCGCCGCGCCACGCCGACGGCATTGTGATTACGGGTGCCGTCAGCCGGAACATGCGCTATGCGTTAGAGCGCACGTACGAAGCCGTGCCGGATCCGCGCATTGTCATTGCCGTCGGCGCGTGTGCCGCGAGTGGTGGACCGTTTCGGGGGAGTACGCAGGTGGGGGGTGGGGTCCCCGATGCCATTCCGGTGGATCTTTGGGTCCCCGGGTGCCCGCCGCACCCGCTGACCTTGCTCGACGGGTTATTGCGTCTGCTCGGGCGACTCCACGCGGATGGCCGCGTTGGCGTCGCGTCGTAACCTATTGGCGCCAGTCAGGGACGCGGAAACGAGCCGACGCTCGAGCGACCGCCAGCTGGTCGTTAGGCACCTGGCGGCAGCGCGCGACGGACTTCGCGGGCACCGGACGCCACGCCCAGGCCCACGCTCGCACCAAACGCCATAGCTGTGCCAAGCCCGACAAAGGGGAGTAGCGGCACGACTACCGCACCGACGGCGCACGCGCCGATACCCGCCGCAATGGGAGCGAGTGGGTGCTGAGCTGCATCGACGTAACGCAAGCGCGAGCGCACAAAGTTGCGCGCGGCTGAAAATCCGAAAATCACGGCCGCAGCGGCTGCGGCAACACTGATCAAAAAGCCCATATGAATTCCCGAGATACGAGGAATGGGTGATCGTACGCATCAAGCATGTGCGCAGTTTCGCCCGTGCGCCACGTTGACAGTGCGTGCTGCCGCGGGAGATTCCCTCGCTCCACGCTGACCAGGACCCATGCGGGCCGCATTTATCAGCTATTTCGGTGAGCCGTACGCCGTTGAGGCCCGGGAGGTTGCCGAGCCGAGTCTGGCGCCACGTCACGTGCTCGTCCGCGTGAGCTCGGCGGCGCTGAATCGTGCCGATCTGCTGCAGGTCCGCGGCAAATACCCACCTCCTGCCGATGTGCCCAAAGAGATCCCCGGCATCGAGTTCGCCGGCACCGTCGTTAGGTCGGGCGGCGGCGCTTCGCGCTGGCGCGAAGGGGATCGCGTCTTTGCAATCGCCGGCGGCGCAGCACAGGCGGAGTACGTCGCCGCGCACGAGGATATGCTTGCCGCCGTGCCCGATGCCGTCAGTGAGCGCGACGCGGGCGCGATTCCCGAAGCCTTCGTGACCGCGCACGATGCGCTGATCACACAGGCTGGCCTCAAGGCAGGGGAGCGCGTGCTGATCCATGCCGTCGCCAGCGGGGTTGGTCTCGCCGCGGTGCAGATATGCCGCGCGTGGGGGGCGATTCCCTACGGCACCTCGCGCACGGAGGGAAAACTGGCCTCCGCGCGTGCCCTCGGCATGGAGCACGGCATCGCGTTAGGCGGCGATCCGCGGGGGATGGTGGAACCAGTCGGCACCTGGACCGGTGGCGTAGGCATGGACATCGTGCTCGATCTCACCGGTGGTGCATATGTGCCACCCGGCATTGAGTCGCTGGCGCCACAAGGCCGGTTGATGCTCGTCGGTACGATGGCGGGGACCGCCGCGACGATCGATCTGCGACTGGTACTGCGCAAACGCCTAACGATTCGTGGTACGGTGCTGCGGAGCCGCCCGCTATCGGAAAAGATCGCGGCGATGCGAGCGTTCGCCGAAGAGGTCGTGCCGAAGCTCGCCACTGGCGCCTTGAAGCCGGTGATCGATTCCGCCTTTCCGCTCGCTCGGGTCGCCGAGGCGTACGCTCGTCTCGAGTCGAATCAAACCGTCGGGAAAGTCGTGCTCGCGCTGTGAGCCGCGGGCTCTGCGTAACCGCTTACGGCTCTTTGTGCGTCGGTTCGGCGACGATGGCGATGTACCGGCCGTTAGGCGATATCGCGAGCCGCGTGATCTTCCCAGCAATCGTCGAATCGATGGCGCCGATCGATCGCCAGACCGCGTAGTTCGGCTCGTCGCGTTTCGGCTGCCAAACCAGGATCGAACGTGCTCCGTCGCTCGTGACGATCTCGCCACGCGGCGTCCAGACATAGTCTTCGACACCAGGCGGCAGCGGCGCGAGCTGGCTCGTGTGCCGGGAGATTGGATCGAGGGAGCGGATCCACCAGGTCGCCGAATCGGCCTTGTCGACGTATGAGATCGTTGTTGTCCCCGGAATACGATGCAGCGAGCGCCCGATGGAAAGCGCCACCGTATCCACGCGATTCGCGTCGACGTTGCCGACCTGCAGTGACGCGGGCCGGCCTAACACGAACATCGCCACCGTGGAATCATTCGCCCACGCGTAATAGCCGACCGGACGCGCACGATCGAGCACGAGGCACGGCCGCCCGCCATCCAGTGGAAAACGCCACAGCCGCTGCGTCGAGTCGCGTTCCACGCGCACCACACTCAGGCTTCGGCCGTCCGGCGTAATCGCGGGTGAATACTCGCTCTCCGGCGTGCGCGTGCGGCGTCGCTCTCGCAGCGTCGCGAGATCGATCTGCCAGATGTCCGTCTGAGCGTCGCCGCGATTGGACGTGAAGTACAACGTGCGACTGTCAGTCGAAAATGCCGGCTGGTTGTCGTACCCTGCGCGCCGCGTGACGTTGCGTACGGCGCCAAGCGTTAGGCGCCCCTGGCTGCGGATCAAACGCGCCAGATACACATCGGTACTTGGCGGGGCCTGCGCCGACACCACGGGAGCGCTGAGGATGCAAGCGACGGCGAGATAGCGCATCCGCCGGATGCTGCAACCGTTCATCGCTCGTCGCCAGGCAGCCGCGGCCACACTCACGGGCGCCCCGCCGGCAATCCCGCGCTCAACGCCAAAACCACGCGCTCCATCTGCCGCTCGTTAGGAGAAACGACCACAGCCGCCAGGTTGTTCGACGTTACCAATGTCGCCGGATTGGGCCAGGTGTATGTGCCCCCGCGCGGAGCCACAGCGGCGGAGTCAAGCGCGTCCGTGTCCCTGCGGCGTGCCGCCACATCCGGATACAGGAAAATGTGTATCGTGGATCGCGTCGTCGTATACGTTGTCCCTTCCACACTAAAAAACGGAAAGCGCGCTGGCTCTTTCTCCGCGGTGACGACCAGTCCAGCGGCTTCGAGTCGATCGAGCACGTTGCACGGCTGCCAGGGACCGCTCGTGGGACACCCCGCTCCCGGTGCGACGGCGGACTCCGGTGGGGTGACGATCGCGGCCATGCTGTCGCGACGCGCGGGTTGCTCGTGCGCGCACCCGAACGCGAGGACCGCCGCCACAACGCCGCGCGCGAGTCTCTCGTTAGGAAACGAGATCAGATTCGACATTCGCCTGCAGCACAAATCGTGGGATCAGCGCGTCGAACTCCGAACCATCATCGCGCACGAAGTGATACGTCCCCTTCATGTGGCCAGTCGCACTCTTCAAGCGACACCAGCTGCTGTACTCGTGGACCGAGCCCGGTTCGATACGGGGCTGTTCGCCCACGACGCCTTCGCCCTCCACTTCCGTATCCTCGCCGATGGAATCATGAATATGCCAGTGCCGCGTCAGGAGCTGCGCCGCCTGCGCTCCGACGTTCTCGATACGAACGAAATAGGCGAACACATAGCGGTGCTCACGCGGCTCCGATTGCGTCGGGAGAAAGACCGGCCGCACCGTAATGCGAATTCCCAGAGTTTCGCGATAGAAAAATGCGCGCGCGTTCACGCCGAGAAGTAAACAGGTGGCAAGTAGCACGTGGCAAGTAGCACGTGGTAAGTGGCGTGTGACGGGCGAGTCAGGGCTCGGAAGAGCGCCCCCTTGCTAAAGGCGTCGGCACATTTGCTTCTTGCTACCTGCTACCTGCGACTTGCTTTCCATTTCTTATGAGGCTCCGAATGGCTGCGGATGAGATCGACTACCGTTTGATCGGCGATGATTTGCAGGGCGTGATTGTCACGCTCGATCCAGGTGAAGCTGTGGTCGCAGAAGCAGGGGCGATGATGTACATGCAGGATGGGATTCAGATGGCGACGACACTGGATCCCACGGGACGCAATAGCGGATCGACGTGGACGAAGCTGATTGGCGCTGGAAAGCGCGTGCTCTCCGGCGACTCATTCTTCATCACATACTTCGCGAACGCCACCAACCGGCGCCGCGATGTCGCGTTTGCATCGCCATACCCTGGAAAGATCCAGGTCATCGATCTCAAACAGTGGGGTGGCACCATCATCGCGCAGAAAGATTCTTTTCTGTGTGGCGCCCGCGGCGTCGACGTGACGGTGGCCTTCTCGCGGCGCATCGGCGCCGGCTTCTTCGGCGGCGAGGGCTTCATCCTGCAAAAGATCATCGGCGACGGCCTCGTCTTTCTGCATGCGAGTGGAACGCTCCACGAAATCACGTTAGGCGCTGGCGAAGCGCTCAGGGTCGATACCGGGTGCCTCGTGGCCATGCAGCCCAGCGTCGACTACGACATCGAGCGCGTGCCCGGCATCAAGACCGCGCTGTTCGGCGGTGAAGGGCTCTTTTTCGTGAAGTTGACCGGTCCCGGCCGCGTGATTCTGCAGACGCTTCCCTTCTCGCGCCTCGCCGACCGGATCATCGCTGCCGCCCCGCGCGCCGGCGGCGGACGGCGCGAAGAAGGCGGCGTCCTTGGCTCGTTAGGTGGCCTGCTCGACGGCGATAACTCGTGATCGCTTCCGTGAACCCGGCGACGGGAGAGACACTCGCCACGTTCGAGCCGTACACGAACGCGGAAGTCGATGCGCGGCTCGCGCTGGCCCAGCAGATGGCCGCGCAGTGGCGTCGGACCGACGTCGGCGAGCGCGCGCGCGTCCTGCGTCACGTCGCCGCGTTGCTCGACAGCGAGCAGGAGACGCATGCTCGCTTGATGACGACCGAGATGGGGAAGCTGCTGCGCGCGGCGCGCGACGAAGTCGCCAAGTGCGCATTGGCGTTGCGGTATTATGCCGACCACGCGGCCCACTTCGTGGCTCCGGACGTCGTGCTCGACGAAGCGCAGCAACGCGGCGAGGTGCACTATCAACCGTTAGGCGTCGTCCTCGCTGTCATGCCATGGAATTTCCCGTACTGGCAAGTGATGCGCTTCGCCGCGCCGGCCATCGCCGCTGGCAATGTCGGTCTGCTCAAACACGCCTCCAATGTCCCCCAGTGCGCCCTCGCGCTGGAATCGCTCTTCGAGCGCGCGGGTGCACCGAAAGGCGTTTTCCAGACATTGCTCATCGAGTCGTCGCGCGTTGACCCGCTCATCGCAGATCCGCGCATTGCGGCGGTGACGCTGACCGGGAGCGAAGGGGCCGGCCGCTCCGTCGCCGCAGCCGCTGGACGCGCCATCAAAAAAACCGTGCTCGAGTTGGGTGGGAGCGATCCATTCATCGTGACGGCCAACGCCGACGTAGTCGCCGCCGCGCACGCCGCGGTGACGGCGCGGACGATCAACAACGGTCAGTCGTGCATTGCGGCGAAGCGGTTTATCTGCGTCGATTCGGTCGTCGACGAGTTTACGGAACGCTTCATTGCCGGCATGCGCGCGTTACGCACCGGCGATCCTAGCGATCCGGCGACCAACCTGGGGCCTTTGGCGACCAAATCGATTCGGGACGACCTGCATGCGCAGGTGCAGTTGAGCATCGCGCGAGGCGCCGTGTGCACGCTCGGCGGGGCGTCTGTCGACGCGCCGGGCTTTTATTACCAGGCCACCGTTTTGCAGGACGTGCCTAACGATTCACCGGCGGCGAGTGACGAGCTGTTTGGTCCAGTGGCCGCGCTCTTCCGCGTGAGTGACGTCGATGCCGCGATCGCCGTCGCCAACGCCAACAAGTTCGGCCTCGGCGGAAGCGTGTGGACGCGCAACGTGGAGGAGGCGGGGTATTGCGCCCTCGCGCTCGACTGCGGAACTGTTTTTGTGAATGGCATCGTGGCGTCGGATCCACGATTCCCTTTCGGCGGCGTCAAAGCGTCCGGCTATGGGCGCGAGCTTGGAGTCTGGGGCCTGCGCGAGTTCGTGAACATCAAGACGATTCGCTACCAAGGATCCGCTTGAGCCAACTGGGCCGCGCTCGTTCGGCGTCGCTCATCTCGTCGCGCAGCTCGCGCCAGGCCGCGCGCATCACCGTCGCGTCCGGGTAGCGCTTCTTCGAGTCGGCGTTCAGCGCGTGTTCGAGGAAACGCCTAACGGGCGCTTCAAAGCGCGCCGCGCCGTATTCGCCAGCGAGCTGCTGTGCGAGGATGACATTGGCGTCCGCACCGCTGAATGGCGGCTCACCGGTGAGCACGTAGACGACAATCCCGCCGATCGCAAAGCAGTCAACGGAGGGGTCCTGGGGCTCGCCTAACAATTGCTCCGGGGCGGCAAACGCCGGCGTCCCGGTGGCGCCGGCGGCTTCGTCTTCACCTTTCGCGATACCGAAGTCGGTGATGCGCCAGCGGCGGTAGCGATCGATGAGGATGTTCTCGGGCTTGAGATCACGGTGGACGATGCCTGACGTGTGAGCCGCGGCGAGTGCATCCAGGACGGCGTCGACTTTCGGCGCGATCTCGTCAAACGGCCGCGGACCTGAACGTTCAACAAGGTTCGCCACCGAGCCGGCTTCGGCCAGTTCCATCGTATACCAGGTGACGTCGCCGCGCGAATCAAAATCGTAGATGGGTATGATCGCTGGATGCGCCAACTGCGCGGCGAGCCGCGCCTCGCGTAGAAATCGGCCGACGGTCGACGGATGGTTGGCCACCTCCGGATGTAGCATCTTGAGCGCGACCTCGCGTTCCAGGGTCAGGTCGCGTGCCCGCCACACGCTGCCGAACGTGCCGCGGCCGAGAAAGCCGAGCACGTCGTAGTCGTCGCTTGTTGCCCAGCGCAGGCGCCCTTCTTCAGATAGATCCTCAGGCGCCGTCGCGGTCCCGAGGCGCACGCTGCGCGTCGCGACGCTGCGTTCCAGCGCCCGTAGCAGAAGGGACACGCTGCGATAGCGATGCGCTTCATCCTCGCGCAGGGCCGTGTCGATGACCGTCGCCATGACGTCCGGACAGTCCGGCCTAACGAATCGCACCGGCGGCACGTCACGCGACGGCGGCAGCTCGCCGGTCAGCGCTGCGAAGCACGTCGCCGCGAGCTGCCACTGGTCGCTCGCATGCGTCGGGTGCCAGCCGGATTCCCATTCGGGCGGATACGGCGTCCACCGAGGGTTCGGCGCAAGACTATCGGGGATGTCGGTGCGCGTGATGGCCCACTGCCAACCCAACATCCAGGTGCGGCCCGCCGGAGCGATCCAGACATTCTCCGGAGACACGGCGCCGTGCGTCGCGCCCGAGTCGTGCAGGTAGGCCAGCGTCGAACCGATGGCGCGCAGCACGCGAAAGACGAGTGGGATGTCGGCGGGTCCGGCGCGCCTAACGAAGTCGCCAACGCTCTCGGCCGCAAGCCAGCGGCGCAGGTACCCTGGCCCACGTTGCGTCCCGCGGTATGGCGCCCAGTAGTGGTACGTGGTGGGAATCGCCGGATGATTGCGGTGCGCCAGCTCGCGCGCCTCGGCGGCAAGCCAGGGCATGTGCGCCGGGTTCGGCGTCGACACTAGCGACAGTGAGCGTCCGAGCGCGTCGATGATCTCCTGAAAGTGCCGGTGCTCCATGAGCCGGCCCTCGTTCCCCCAGCGCCAGTCGGGCGGGAGCTCCCAGGAGCTCAAATGCGGCGCGGGCGAGGCCGTCGCCACGTACGGCATTTCCGGCTTGGGGCTGACCCGCACGCCGTCGCGCGGAGTTACA
>JBFMFA010000124.1:0-7701 GCA_040753195.1 Gemmatimonadota bacterium
GGATCGCGGCGCGCCAGTTCCGGCGAGACGGCGGTCCACGATTCGCCTTCGTTCGTGGAGCGGAAGAGGCGCGAACCGGCGGCGTACAACACGTTCGGGTTGTGGCGCGAGAACACGATGGGGAAGGTCCACTGGAAGCGCACCGCGATGTCTTCGGACGAATGCCCCATCGGGTTGCGCGGATATACGGTGACGTCGCGCGTGAATCCCGTTAGGCGGTCGCGGCGATCGAGGTTGCCGCCGTAGCAGCCGGCGAACGTTATGTGCGGTTTGGCTGGATGCGCGGCGATATACCCGGACTCACAGCCGCCGGCATCGTACCAGTCCGATATGTCGATCGAACCTTGCTTCCGGCTCGGTCCACAGAGCGTGGAGTTGTCTTGCTGCGCGCCGCAGATCATGTACGGCCAGTCGTTCGTCGTCGTGACGTGATAGAACTGAGCCGTCGGAAAATCCTGATCGCTCCAGCTACGCCCGCCGTTGAAAGAGACGTTGGCGCCGCCGTCGTTCCCCTGCACCATACGGTCAGGGTCGTTAGGCGCGATCCAGAGATCGTGATTGTCGCCGTGCGGGACCTGGATGTTCTGCGTGAACGTGCGGCCGCCGTCGCGGGAACGGAAGAACTGCACGTTGAGCCCGTACACGATGTCCTGGTTCTTCGGATCCGCGTAGATGTGCGAGTAGTACCAGGCGCGCTGACGCAGCCGTCGGTCGCGGTTGATGTACTCCCACGTGGCGCCGGCATCATCCGAGCGATAGATGCCGCCGGAATCGTGTTCAATGAGCGCCCACACCCTGCGAGGATTCGCTGGGGACACCGCCACGCCGATCTTGCCGACGACACCTTTGGGAAGACCACGCGCGGTATTCGTTAGGTTCGTCCAGTTCGCGCCGCCGTCCGTCGTTTTGTATAACGCGCTGTGCACACCGCCTGACGACATCCCCCACGGCTGCCGCCATGCTTGCCACATCGCCGCGTATAGCACCTCTGGATTGGAAGGATCCATGACGAGATCGATCGACCCTGTCGAGTCGTTCACGAAGAGCGACTTGGACCAGTTCTTCCCCCCGTCGGTCGTTTTGTAAATGCCCCGGTTAGGCGTCGCCTTGAATACGTCACCAAAGACGCCGAGGTAGACGACGTTCGAATTGGTCGGGTGGACGACGATGTTCGAGATGTGCTCCTCGCTGAAGCCCATGAGGGTCCAGGTGCGACCGCCATTGTCGGTGCGCCAAACGCCATCGCCGTGCGAGGTGTTGCCGCGGATGCACGTCTCGCCGCCGCCGACCCAGACGATGTCCGGATTTTGCGGATCGACGGTGATCGCGCCGATAGTGCCGCCAAAGTAGCGATCGCTCATCGGCTGCCAGTTGATGCCGCCGTCTGTTGTCTTGAAGACGCCACCGCCGGTCGTTCCCATCCAGTATTCGAATGGTCGCTGCACCGAGCCCGCGACGGCCACGGATCTTCCGCCGCGCGCCGGACCGATTTCACGCCAACGCAATGCATTGAAGAGCATTGTGTCGGCGGTGAAGGCCTGCGTCGGAGCGGGTTGCGTCGTTCGGGCGGCGGGAGTGCTACGTGCTGCTTGCGCCGAAGCGATGAGTGGGAGCGTTAGCGAAAACGCGGAGACAAAGGAGAGTCGCCAGTCCATGAGATGCCTCGAGTGGGGAAACGCTTGGTGCGCCTCGAATTAGCGTGCGTGGACGGGGAGGCCGCAAGGCGTTTTGTGATAGTGCTGGTGCGGCGAGGAACCGACCGGATGTGATGGTCGCCGCCCTCGCGTGTACTTAGAACGCCGAAGTCGGCCATTACGATGCGCTCAGCGTGAGTGAACCGCTCATGGGCTCCTGTCGGGAGCGTCAACCCTGACCCCAATTACATGCCTATTCGCCTTCCTCCCTTTCCGCGCATAGCGCTTCTGGCCGCTGTGTTTGTTGGCGCCGCGTGCGCCGAGCAGACTCCTGTGGCTCCGATGTTCGTTGTTGATGTTGTGCGGCCTGTCGTCATCGAAGATCCGCCGCCGTCGGGCCCGAGCTGTACACTGACGCAAGGTTACTGGAAGCAGCACCCAGAAATGTGGGATGATGCGGGGGACGCGATGCCGTTCCTCACGACGGATCCGTTCTACAACTCCGGCGTCGACAACCTAACGATCATGCGGATGCCGCCGAAGGGTGGCAATGCGTATGAGATCCTCGCGCATCAGTACATCGCGGCGTTGTTGAACCTCAATGGTGCGGCGGCAGGGGTCGCCGAAGTCGACGATGCGCTGGCCGGTGCGACGGACTATTTCCTCAACGAGGTCGCCGGAATCCCGAATCCCGTTGACCCGACGCGTTCGCAGCTGGTCGCCTGGGCCGCGACGTTGGATCAGTACAACCGCGGCATCATTGGCCCAGGGCACTGCGGGTAACACCAGATCAGTCCACTGAAACCTAACGGGGCGCTCCAGGGCGCCCCGTTTTTTTCAGTTGTCAGTTTCTCTTTGTATCGCAGCGGACGCAGAGGAAACGGAGGACAACAAAATGCCGCGCTTCTCTGCTATTCCTTGGCCGGCTTAAAACCTAACAGCAGTTCTCTGTGTCCTCTGTGGTTAATGCTGTTCCGGAACCGGCGCTGAGTTGGCAATCTTCGCGCGATACTCGCGCAACATCTTCATCGCCTCATCGATCGCCACCTTCAATTCGCGATCGAACTTCTTCAGCTCGTCCATCGGCGTGTTCTCCACCCAGACATCGGGCGGCACCCCGTAGTTCTCCAAATTCACACCGTAGTTGTTAGGCTTGGTCGGATCCCATGTCACGACGAGCGATCCCGGTGTGCGGATCGCTCCGCCGTTGATGAGCGCGTAGCTCCCCGTCGCGATCACGGCTGCGGCGGTGGGGTTACCCACGATCCGGCCCAGTCCCAACTGACGGAACCCCATTGGCGTCACTTCGCTATCTGATCCCGAGCGATGATTGATGAGCATCACCTTGGGACCAGCGATCGCCTGACGAGGGCGACGCCCCCACGTGCGCGATCCCATGCGCTGATTCCAGAACTGATACGGCTCACGCTCGAGGATGTCGATCAACTCCTGGTCGATGTTGCCACCGCCATTGTAACGGATATCGACAATGATCCCTTTCTTGTTGGTGTACCGATCGATCTCGTTTCTGAAGCGCGCGAGCGACGGCTGGTTCATCGCGCGGATGTGCACGTACGCGATCTCGCCATTCGTCTCCTTCTCCACCATCTCGCGGCGCTGCGCGACCCACTCTTCATATTTGATGTCATTGAGCGAGGTGACACTCGCGATACGAACCGTTTTGGCGTCCGCTCCGTTCGCATTTCGAGCGTACCTAACGGGGATGTATTCGTTGAGCGTGGTGCTCAGCGTCTTCCAGTAATTGTCGCCCGCCTTGAGGTCCGTGCCATCGATCGCGAGGACATAGTCGCCGACCTTGAGATCGACCCACTCCTTGTCGGCAGGGCCTTCCCTATAGATGTGCGAGACCTTGTAACGCCCGGCGCCGCGATCCGGCTCCATTTCGAAGCCGAGGAAGCGGGTGGTGTAGACGCGCGGCATGTTGCGCGTGGGCGGGCCGCTGACGCCAGTGTGCGAGGCATTCAGCTCGCCGATCATCTCGTTGGCCAAATCATACACATCTTCGTTGGTGCCGACGTACTTCAGCAGCGGCTTGTAGCGCGCTTTGATCGCGTCCCAGTCTTTGCCGTGCATTTTCTCGTCGTAGAAGCGGTACTTCATGACGCGCCACGCTTCTTCAAAGAGTTGATTCCACTCCGCTTTACGATCGATGCGCACCGGGAATGTGAAGTTCACCCGCTCGGATCGTTGCGGGCTAGCGATCGTTAGGCGATGGATTTCGAAGCCAGGTTGCGGCTGGTTGTTGTTGTCGTCATCGCTCGCACGCGGCGTGCGGCGGAAGAAGATGGCGCGTCTGTCGATCGTCGGGACCATTCCCGTGAAGACGCCGCCCGTTATGCGTCTGCGGTCACGGCCGTCGACGCCGATGGAGAAAAGGCCGGCCTCGCTGCTGTCGGTCTGCGCTTGCTGCTGACCGCCGCCGCCAAAGCCGCCGCCCGCACCCGTCGCGAAGTACACGGCGCGTCCGTCGCGTGACAAGAAGAAGCTGCTCACACCGGTGCTCCCGCGCGTGAGTTGCACAGCTCGGCGCTCAATGCCTGCATCTTCCACGCGTATGGCCACGGGCTCGGCCGGCGTATTGTTGCGGGCCCCCGATGTATCGCGTGGCTGCGAGCGGCGCATCCGTTCGCGCACGATCGGATCGTTAGGATCTTCTGTGAGTCGTGTGAGCGACACCGCAAAGAGATGGGGCGTCCCATTGTCGCGCGACGATGTGAAAACGATGGTCTTGCCATCGGGCGTTAGGCGGCCGTTGGTGTCGTTGAACGGGTTTTGCGTGACGTTGTACTCGCGCCGTGCACGTACGTCGTAGACATACACGTCCGCGTTCTGATCGTCGTCACGCCGCATGTACACGAGCCAGTTGCCATCGGGTGAATACTCCGTGATGCTGTAGCCACCGGCTGGGTTGTGGGCCACTTCGCGCGGCTGGCCACCAGCCGCAAGGTCGATCTCGAAGATGCGATTAGCCGCTGTGTACGCGAGCTTCTGCGAGTTCGGCGCCCACGTTAGGTCGGCTTTCACAGACTCGTGCGTCGTGAGCTTTCGCCGCGCCGATGTGGCGATGTCAAAAAGCCACACTTCTTCTTCGCCAGACTCGTCGGAGACGTAGGCGAGGCGTTTGCCGTCGGGAGAATATGTCTGAAAGCGCTCGCGCCAGGGCGACGATGTGATTTGGGTCTTCTCGCCGAGGCCGCTTTCTGTCGGGACGATGACAATTTCGCCGTGGTAGTCGACGGCCACGTAGTCTCCAGTCGGCGACGCGCTGAAGCCTTCGGCGCGTCCGTTCGCCGTCAACACGTCGACCACGTTCTCCTTCGGATCGAGCGCCAGTGACAGCGGGAGCTGCTTGGGCGTCCCGTTAGGCACGTCCAGTGTCCACAAGGAAAATTCGTTTTCGTAGACGATCCGCTTGCCGTCGGGTGACACCGCTGGAAACTGCACGCCGTCTTCTTTGTGGCGTGTGATTTGTTGCGCTGCGCCGCCGCGCGCCGACGTGCGCCAGATGTTGAACGTGCCGTCGCGCTCGGAGGCGAAGTAGAGCATGCCATCAGCGCCCCACATCGGGTGCACGTCGTTCACGTGCGAGCGGAACTGCTTGATGTCGGTGTCGGTGATTTCTGTGATTTCGCCGGACTTGAGATCCTGCACGGCGAGGTCGCCGCTGTTGTTGCCGCGATACCCTTTGCGCCAATACGTCGGGAGAACACGATTGAAAGCGACCATCGTCGCGTCTTGTTTAATCATCCCTACTCGGCCGAAGTCCATGCCTAACGGTTCTGGAATGCTGCCGTCCAGCGCGACTTTGTAGAGCGGCGATCCAAATGGATGCGTGCTGCGCGTCGTCGCGAATACGACCGCTTTGCCATCTGGAGTCCAGTACACGACCTGGTCGTCACCGGAATGCCAGGTGAGCTGTTGCGGCTCGCCGCCAGTCACAGGGACGACGTATACATCGTTGTTCCCCATGCGATTGCTCGTGAAGGCGATCCATTTGCCGTCCGGGGAGAACCTCGCGCCGACGTCGCGCGCCACGTGCGCCGTTAGGCGCCTGACGTTGGAACCATCAGCGTTCGCCAGCCAAATGTCGTCCTGATAGGTAAACGCGATGGTGCCGTCGTTCGCGATGTGCGGAAAACGTGCGAACTTGATCGCTTCCGCCGTTTGCGCGCTCACGCCGCTGCTTAACGCGATGGCCAGAACGATGTAGCGACAGACGAGCTTAGTCATGAGTGCTCCACGCACGGTGTTGATCGCGCCACGTTGTGGTTCAACGACGTCGGGCGCCAGGGACCGAAAGCGGCGGACAGACGCCGTGAGCCGCCGATGTGATGGATTACGCGTCCCATGAAGAGCCCGCTGGCGCACCCATGCGTCGACGCTCCCGCTACGCCGTCACTCGATACGCTTATGCGCCAATGCCTTAGCCTCGGTATCGCGTTGCTCGTCCCGGTTGCCGCGGCGGCTCAGTCGGTTCCACAAACATCAGTTGACCACGCGAACGGTGCCGAAGCGCGCGTCGTTCTCGCCACGAGCGGCGGTATCTCCCTCGGGTCGTACCAGGCCGGCGTGAACTGGGGCCTCGTCGAACTCCTGCGCCGCGTTCAAACCGACGATACGCTGCGCAAGATGATCACCGACTCGCGCACCGCCCTCCCGCGCATCGTCGGTCTCAGTGGCGCATCGGCGGGGACGATCAACTCGCTCATGTCCGCCATTCATTATTGCACGGCGGGCGAACATATCCGCCCCGAAGAATCGCTCTTCTGGAAGACCTGGGTCGACGTCGGTTGGCGCCAGCTGATGCCGGCTGGAAGCATCGTGCGACCGCCGGAGTACGGTCTCATCGACCGCGAATACTTCGTCAAAGTGCTGCTCCCGCGCCTCGCGAGTGGGTTGAAAAACACCGGCCGTCCAGGCTGCGAAGTACAGATCGCAGGCTCACTCACGAAGCAGCGTGCGATCTCCGAAGAAGTGTTCGATCACGTCATGATCAGCGTGCAGCGTCATGTCGGCACCTACTCACTCGGCGTCGACGACCAGCGACGCATGCGCCTGCGTCAGGCGAGCCCCTCCCTGCGCGCCGATCGCTCGTTAGGTGTGCAGATCGCCCTCGCCCCCGACATCCCGTCCATGACGCTCGAGGTGGAGCAGATCTTCGACCTCGCGCGCGCCTCCAGCGCGATTCCAGTCGTCTTCGCGCCGGTGGAACTGTCGTATTACCGCGCCGCCGATCTCGATTCGGCCGGAATCTGCCCGCGTTCGCGCGAGCACACGCACACATGCGCCACGCCGATGCGCGCACGCTTCGTCGACGGCGGCGCCTTCGACAACCGACCGATCAGCATCGCCGATCGACTGCTCTCAGCGTCGGCGCGCGAAGAACCGCTCGTCGGCAACACGCACCTGCACACGATCTTCATCGTGCCCTCGGCCAAGCGCGTCGAAGACGCGATCCAGGTGGTCGACACGACGAAGGACAAAGCGGGCGGCATGCAGGCCCTCACGCAGTTCCTCGGCGGCATGTGGAAGGCCGCCTCCGAATACGAGCTGCACGCGTATACGCGCAGTCGTCAGGCAGACGCTGAACGTCGTGTCTCCGTCGCCGACACGATCGAGGTGACGAGCCGCGCCTTTCCGATCTTCGGTGAAGCGTTAGGCCACTTCGGCGCCTTTCTTGCGCGCCCGTTCCGTGAACACGACTTCTACGTCGGGGTGTACGACGCGTTGCATTTCAGCACCGATCGGCTCTGTTCGTATCTGACAAACGATAGCACCACCGCCGGCTTGATGCGCCACGCGTTGTGCCACACGAGCACCTTCGATGCACTCATGCACCGGGTGGATGTCGGCTGCACGGGGCACCTGATGGTTTCGCAGTTCTATGGACGCGAACACGGCCTGCTGCCGAGCCGCGACGATCACGACTCATCGATGTGCAGGCCGAGCGTCGATGAGGCGCGCCGTCAGGCGATGCTGAAGCAGACCTCAGAGATCTTCGCTGCCACGCTACTCAATCCCGCGAAGTGCGAGAACAGCTACAGCG
>JBFMFA010000125.1:0-7693 GCA_040753195.1 Gemmatimonadota bacterium
GGTCGAACCCGCGATGCTCGGTCCCCCGGAGCGGCGACGTCGCCTAACGCACGAACCGAATCACCGAAGGCGAAGAGATCGCCGGCTGTCGGCGCGGCACGACGGGCTTCGCGCAGGACACTGTCGAACTGCGCGCTGTCGCGCCCTCGCGCCCAGCTGAGTGATGCGTCCAT
The DNA here is from genome assembly GCA_040753195.1 of Gemmatimonadota bacterium. Lineage (GTDB taxonomy): Bacteria > Gemmatimonadota > Gemmatimonadetes > Gemmatimonadales > Gemmatimonadaceae > DASYRX01. The sequence goes on from JBFMFA010000125.1 coordinate 174, forward strand.
CGCCACCAGCGGGGCCGTTCTGCCACGAGCCCCGATGAGCACGTTGAACAGCAGCGCGAGCGCCGCGGTGATCGCGACCCCACGCAGAATCGCGGGAACCACAATCCCCCGTGTTCCGGCACGAAGTCGGGCGTACGACGCTGCAACGGCGATGGCGCCGCCGATGATGGCGAGGATCCAGGCTAGCATGCGTGAAGCTAACTACGCGGCAGGGCCTGGAAATGCGGGAGGCGTACGCGCGAGGCGTAAGGCGCGAAAGAACAGAAGGGGTGCGCGCTGACGCTTGTCGCTTACCCTTACGCCTTACGCCTTACGCCTTTATTGCCCCGCGACGATCAGCGTGTCTTTGTTCAGTCCGCGCTCAAGGAGGGCGACGAGCAGCGTACGCGAACGCTGGAAATCTGCACGTTCAGTAGCGTCGAGCGGCTTTCCTTCGACTCGCTGCAGAGCGACGCGCGGATCGCGCTGAGCGCCACCGACCAGAATCTCGAAGTGCAGATGCGCGGCGGTCGCGAGCCCCGTGTGGCCGACGTACCCGATCGTCTGACCGATGCCGACGCGTGCGCCACGTGAAATCCCTTTGGCAAAACCCCGCATGTGCCCGTAGCGCGAGACGTACCCGTTGGCGTGCCTAACGTCAACGGCGTTGCCGTAACCTCCCATGCGGCCGGCAAATGTGACGGTGCCGTCCCCGATGGAGCGGATGGGCGTCCCCTCCGACGCGGCGTAGTCGGTCCCCGCATGCCGGCGCCAGACACCAAGAATGGGATGCTTGCGCATGCCGAAGCGACTGGAGATGCGGCGGAACTGCAGCGGTGCGCGCAGGAAAGCGGCTTCGAGGGACTTCCCGTTCTGATCGAAGTACCGCGAGCGGCCGGACGCCGTTGCATGACGCACGGCTTCGGTCGTATGACTGCCGCTCGTAAAGGCCAGCACGAGGACGTCGCCCATGCGGCTTCCACCCGAAGGGCTCGTCTCCCGCTCCACGAGCACTTTGAACTCATCGCCGCTGCGCAGGTCGCGACTCATGTCGTAGCGGTACTCGAGGATGTCGGCGATGCCCCACGCGAGCGAGGCCCGAGCGCTCGCACTCAAGGCGGGCGCCGCACGATCGACCGCATCATATAGGTTGCTTTCGATGGACCCGATGTACGCGACCGTGTCGCTGGTCCACGGGATCTTCTCCTCGAACGAGGACCAGCCAGAGTCGCCGCGCACCAGGCGCAGGTTGCGATCTTCCGAAAGTCTCAGAAGGACTTCACTCGGCAGGGAGTCCGCTTCGGATTGACGGGTCGCGACTTCCATCCCGGCTGGAATTCGGCGGTCGTCGAGTGTCGTCGCTGAGCGGATCAGCGCTTCGGCACTTTCGAGGGGAATACCCGCGCGCCCAAGGAGCGCGGTGAGAGCCTCACCTCGCCCAAGGGTATCGACGCGTGAGCGCCATGCTGGGGCATGGCGCTCGATCACGCTCGCTGGATTCTGGTTAGGCAGCTGCGGTCTATAGGCAATGACCGCTGCGGCTAACAGCGCGACCGACGTATAGACGGTCGCACGCACCATCCACGGCTTCAATCCATCTGTCTCCGAATGAAGGTCGGAATCTCCATGTCATTCAGCTCTTCAGACGTCCCTGCGCTTACCGGCCCCTGTCCTACTCCGCCGACGCTGCGAAGTTGCGCGGCCTGCGCATTGGCAGGACGACGCACCGTGTCGACTGGTTGCACAGGGCGCGGTGTCACAGGGGTCGCGGGTCGGACGACCCCGCGCTGATTGATGGGGATCACACCCTTCGTGGTCAAGGGCGCCTGAACGTCAGCAGCGAGGGCCCCTTGAATCGCCCGGTCGAAGCCCGTGGCGATGACAGTGACACGAATCTCCCCTTGCATCGCCGGTTCATTCACGGCGCCAAAGATGATCTCCGCGTCGTCACCCACCGCATCGTGGATGACTTCATTGATTTGGTGGACCTCACCCAGGGTGAGATCGGACCCGCCGGTGATGTTGATGAGGACACCTGTCGATCCGGCGATGGAGACGTTGTCCAGGAGCGGGCTGGCGATGGCCTGCTGGGCCGCCTCGGTCGCGCGGTTGTCGCCGCGGCCGATCCCGGTGCCCATGAGCGCGGAGCCGCCGCTCTGCATCACGGTTTTGACGTCGGCAAAGTCGACGTTCACCAAGCCGGTCACACTAATGAGTGTGGAGATGCCCTGCGTGGCGTGGAGGAGGACTTCGTCGGCCTTCTTGAGCGCGTCCTGAAACGGAATGCCTTTCCCAACGACCGCCAGGAGACGCTCGTTAGGCACGACGATCATGGTATCAACGTGTTTACGCATTTCGTTGATGCCCATTTCGGCCTGACGCATCCGCTTGCGACCTTCAAAGAGGAAGGGTCGCGTAACGATGCCGACTGTCAATGCGCCAACTTCGCGCGCCAGTTCGGCGACGACCGGCGCGGCACCCGTTCCCGTGCCGCCACCCATACCACACGTCACGAAGACGAGATCGGCACCCTGCAGTGTGCGCTGCACCTCTTCGCGATTTTCTTCGATGGCCTGACGACCGATATCCGGTCGCGCGCCGGCGCCAAGTCCTCGCGTCAGTTTTTTCCCGATCTGAATTTTGACGTTGGACTTGGACGTGAGCAGTGCCTGTGAATCGCAGTTCACCGAGATGAACTCGACGTTCAACAGCTGCTCCTCGATCATGCGATTCACTGCATTGCCGCCACCGCCACCCACGCCCACCACTTTCATCTTGGCGCTCTGCGTTGCCGCGCTATCCTCGAGTTCGAAGATCATCGTCTAACCCACTCCGCTGACGTCGTGATCGTGAAGAGACCTCGGTGCAGAGACGCAGCGTGCATAACGCCGCGCGTGAGAACCGCGCGACCAATATAAGTCATCGATGTGAAATTGCGAGGAAGGTCACAACTCGCACGCACGCTCAAGAATTTTCCACATTGCGCGTGCTCGAGAATATGTGTGATATCAACTACTCAAAGCTCAAAGCGAACGTGCTTAACGAGTCGCGTGATCAAGAACATTATGAGTTTTGAGTTTTGTGCTTGGAGTCACTTCGAGTGATCAGTTTGGGTTTGCAGTTAAAGTTCTCGGTCACTGTTGAAGTGCTTCATCAACTTCACTGCAAACTTCAACTGAGAACTTGAACAGAAAACTGGAATTCAACTCCGAGCCGAGAACTCAGAACTGAGTTGAGTTCTGAGTCCGCGCAATGATCAGAAGAAGTCTTGCAGCCACGTCTTCATGCGCGACACGAGTTTGTCCATTCCCGGACCTGTGAGCTGCATCTTGCGACCACTCGCGGCCCCTGCCCCGATCGCTGCGCGACTCGCTGCGTACAGCGCGAGGCCGGCCACCGTCGCGTAGCGCGGTGACTCCACGGAATCGGCAAGTCCCCCGATGTTCTCTTGCGGCACGCCGACGCGCACACCTGTTCCAAAGACATCAGCTGCGAGTTCCGCCACTCCGGGCAACTCCGCGACGCCCCCAGTCACAACAACTCCGGCGCTCAATCGATTCGCGAAACCCGCCTCTTCGACGTTGCGTCGCACAAGCTCGAAGATCTCATCCGTGCGCGAGTGGATGATGTGCGCCAAGAGTTCGCGCGGTATCTGCCGCTGACCCTGAGCCGCAGTACTCGGCAAGCGAATCACCTCGTCGGCGGGAACAAGTGGCTCGTACGCGCAGCCATACGTTTCTTTGATCCGCTCTGCGTCGCTCTGCGTAAGACCGAGCCCTTGCACGATGTCGTTCGTGACGTTGTTGCCGCCGTATGGAATCGTCGCGAGGTGACGGATCTTTGCTTCGTGGAAGATCGCGACGTCGGTCGCGCCTGCTCCCATCTCGATGAGGAGCACGCCAAGTTCTTTCTCGTCTTCGGTCAGCACAGCCAGCGCACTCGCGAGCGGTTCGAGCACAAGCTCTTTCACCGTGTAGCCGGCGCGTTCGACCGCTTTTCTCAGGTTGAGTGCCGGCGAACTTCCGATCGTCACGAGATACATCTCGGTTTCGAGGCGCGTGCCAATCATCCCAATGGGATCACGAATGCCATGCGCGCGGTCGACCGTGTACTCCTGCGGGATCGCGTGCAGTAGTTCGCGATCCTGCGGAATCGCTTGAGCGCGCGCGACAGAATTCGCCCGGTCGACATCGGGGCGCGTGATCTCGTCGCCACCGATGGCGACGATGCCCTTACTGCACATTGCCTGTACGTGTTCGCCGGCGATCCCCGCGTAGACGTCTTGTACTTGCACGCCGGCAATGCGCTCAGCGTCGGTGATCGCCTTACGAATTGACTGTGTCGACTCAGCGATGTCGGACACGACGCCTTTGCGCAAACCCATCGTTCGCGCCTGCCCAACTCCGAGAACTTTGATTCCCGGATGCTTGGGCAGTTCCCCAGCGACTTCGGCGATTATCGCCGTTGTCTTGGCAGATCCAATGTCGAGTCCAGCGACGATTCGGTCGGCGTTCATTGAAGGCGGGCTATCACACGATCACGAAAACGCAGGTCTAGTTCCGCGACTTTTGCTCCGCGCCGTGTGAGATCTTCTTCAACGGCGCGCAGCTCAGCGAACCGTTCGGCCGAAACAGACGAACGCACGCGCACGGGCAGTGATGAGAGAAACACGATGGCCTCGTCTCGTCCAGTCCTCTCTACTTCGCTGACGCGCGCAAACATCGGCGGATCGAGCCGCCGCAAATCGGCGAGAAGCCGCAACAACGCAGTATCGGCGCGTGAAAGGATTGGGAGGTCCACATCCACGCGCGTCGGGTCGAGAGGCAGCTGCCGCGCTTCTTCGTCAAACGCCCGCATGCCAGCATTCGGTGTTGGTACGAGGGCGACGGGGATGCTCTCGGCGATCGTAACAACCAGCGTGCTTGGCAGGCGACGACCGATGCTCACCGAGCGGACCTGTGGGTGCGCCGCGACTCGAGCCGCGAACGGATCGAGCGAATTCCAGATCGACGTTCCCGAATCGATTTGCATCGATCGCACGAGTGCGCGCGCGTCGAGATAGCGAATACCGCGTACCGAGACGCTGCGCACGTGGAAGAAGTCGAGAGGTCGCAGCAGTGGTGGAAGCCACAGTACCGAAGTCAGTACGACCGCAGCGAGTGCGCTCGCCCCGATCATCTTCTTGTGCAGGCGTAACCACTCGACGACTCGGGCGAACATCAGCGTCTCGAATCGGCGCGAAGCTGCGACAACAACTCGTGACCAGTTCTCGTTATGTCTCCCGCTCCCAGAGTGATCACGACATCTCCATCAGCGACATTCTCGGCGATCGCCGCGGCGAGCTGCTGTCGTTCTCCAAACCAAACGACGTCGCCGCCGAAATGCTCGACTGCGTCTTTGACGAGTTTCGCTGTCACGCCTGGAATGGCCTTTTCACGCGCTGGATAGATCTCCGTCAGGAAGACACGATCCGCATTCGCCAGCGCCTCCCCAAACTCACGCGCGAAATCTCGCGTGCGCGTGTACAGATGCGGCTGGAATGCCGCCACCAGCCGGCGGCCGGGGAACGCCGCACGCGCCGCCGCCAGGGTGGCGCGGATTTCCGTTGGGTGATGCGCATAGTCGTCCACCACGCTGATCCCACGCGTTTCACCGAGGCGCTGGAATCGACGCTCGACGCCACGGAAGCGCTGCAATCCAGGAAGCATCGCGGGGAGCGTGGCGCCTAACGTCAGACCTGAGGCGATCGCGGCCAACGCGTTACGCACGTTATGCATTCCGGTGACCTGAAGATTCACGTCACCCAGGCATTTGCCGTCCCAATGCAGGGAAAAGACCGCCCCTTCAGACGTCAGGTGAACGTCGCCAGCGACGACACGCGCCTCGGGATTGTCTATGCCATAACGAACGACTTCCGCACCCGTGTTCACAGCGAGGCTGTCAGCGCCTGGGTCATCGGCGCAGAGAACAACGGCGCGCGCCGGTGTCAGGAACGCCTGAAACGCCCCGCGGATGTCATCGAGGTCGCGATAGATGTCGAGATGGTCGGCTTCGACGTTCGTGATGACGGCGATCGTCGGCGTCAGGGCGAGGAACGACCGGTCGTATTCATCGGCCTCGACGACGAACAGCGCGTCTGCGCCTGCTCGGAGGTTGCTCGACCATTCGCTTACGCGGCCGCCGACAAGCGCAGTGGGATCGAGGCCAGCGGCGGCGAGCGCGTTCGTCGTTAGGACGGTCGTGGTGGTCTTGCCGTGGGTCCCCGCGACAGCCACCACCTCGCCGTCCTTTGTCGCCTCCCCGAGCGCCTCGGCGCGCCTAACTACTTGTAGCCCTGCGTTGCGAGCGGCGAGGATCTCCAGGTGCTCCTTCGGAACGGCCGACGTGACGACGAGCGCGCGTGCCCCAACGATGTGCTCCGCGTTGTGCCCGGCGCTCACGTGCACGCCGATGCGGGCGAGATCCTCCACCGCTTCGTCCGACGGATTCGAGTCGCAGCCGGTGACCTGCACACCACGGCGGACAAACAGCTCGGCGAGCGCGCTCATACCAGCGCCGGCGATCCCCATGAAGTGCACGGGGCGCGGATCAGTCGCGGAGAGGAGCGCTGTCACCTCGACAAATTACTCGATGTGAGGATTGTAAGTATCCGCCGCGCAATGGTATCCGCTGCGTCAGGTCGCGCGCGTTCTAGAGCGTGGCGCGCAACGCTGAGGCGGAGGGTCTCGTCGCAGACGAGGCTCATGACCGTATCGCCCAGCGCCTGCGCGGTGGTGCTTTTTTGGTCGACGCGCAACGCGGCGCCGGCAGCCTCGAGCGCTTTGGCGTTCGCGGTCTGATGGTCGGCAGCCGCGGTCGGGAGCGGCACCAGGACCGCGGGAATCGCCCACGCGCACAGCTCGGCGGTCGTCATCGCGCCCGCGCGCGTAAGCGCGACGTCGGTGGCCGCATAGGCATCGCTGATCGGCGACAGATACGGCACTACCGCGACGTACTTCGAGGCATGTTGTGCATAACGCGGATACAGGTCCTTCCCTGTCGCCCAGATCACATATGGTCGCGCCGGATCGCCGTTGGCGCTCGTCAGCCAACCCGCGACGAGGTCATTCAATGCCACGGAGCCTTGGCTCCCACCGAAAACCAGCACCACGGGCGCGCCGGTCGCTGGAAAGCCCCACTTGCTGCGCGCCGCTTCTCGCGGCATGCGCGACTCGCGAGCGGGGGGACGTTCGATGGGATTGCCTGTATCGACGCAACGCGAGCGTGCGCCTAACGGGAAGGAGTGGACCGCCTCGGGAAACCCGAGGTAAATCTCGCGCGCGTAACGGCTTCCCAGGCGCGTGGTCTGCCCGGCGAATGAGTTTGCCTCCTGGAGAACCAGGGGCGTGCGCGAGGCCGCAGCCCAAACGATCGTTGCGCCAGCGGCGTACCCGCCCGTCGCGACGGCGAGGCGCGTGCGTTGATCTCGCGCAATGGTGCGTATCCGCCGCCACCCGGAAACGAGCGACCAGACGGTCAGAGCATTCTTCCACGGTGCGCTG
>JBFMFA010000126.1:0-7680 GCA_040753195.1 Gemmatimonadota bacterium
TCTACATGCTGCGCGCAGCGGGCGCTCGCGGGCGCATCCGCAGCGTCATCGACTGGGGCGACGCCGTCGCCGGCATCTCGGCGGGCGACGATGAGGTCACCGTTTTTCATCGCGATGGGTCGCGCCACGTCCACGCGCGACGCGAGAACACGTGGCGCATCGAGACCCCGGGAGGTCTCGTGTTGCTCGCCGGTGGAGCTGGCCGGCGATCGACAGCGGTCGTCTCCAGCGCGCCGCCGGCGGCGCCGCGGGAGCACTACCACATCCCAACCATCCCCTTGATCGACGCGACGCCAGGAGCACTCGCGACGAGTGCAACGCGTGCACTGCGCTTCGAATTGGCGGCTCGGCACTACCGCCGCTCCGAACAGGATTGGCGGGACGCCGGAGAACCACGCGCCACGGTCGCGCTGGCTGCCACAGCTGCCGAATTGCACATCGACGTCGTCGTTCAAAAGACTCGCGTCGCCTTCGCGCCGCGCCGCGAACACAACGACCTCGACAATGAGCACCCTGACATCAACTCTGATGGCGTCCAACTCCACCTCGGCGAGTGGACCTGGCTCCTGGTTCCCGAGCAGCCGGCCCCTAACGTGCGCCAGACGGCTCGGCCGGGCAGCGCACCTGCCGTCAGCGCGACGTGGCGCCTAACGTCTAACGGGTACGCCATCCATATTCAGCTGGCGCGCGCGGCGTTGCCGGGGAAAGGGCGTGCCTTCGATGGGGATCTTGCGATCAATGAAATCTCTCCAGAGCGCGAACGACGCCGCGGGCAACTGATGCTGCAGGGCGCGGACGGTGAGTGGGTATATCTGCGCGGCGATCGACAGGACAAAACCCGCTTCGCTCGCTTCGTCATCGAGAATGCCTAACTCCATTCTCGACCGCGTTCGCGTCGTCTTGTACGAACCGCAGAACCCGATCAACATCGCTGCCACGGTCCGCGCGATGAAGAATTTCGGCCTCAAAGACCTGCGACTGGTCCGTTCCGTTGCGTACGACCCGTACCGCCTTGAGGGAATCGCGCATGACACGCACGAGATCATCAATGCGATCGTCGAAACCGACGACCTCGATGCCGCGATCGCCGACTGCACGTACGTCGCGTCGTACACCGCACGACACCGGTCGGCGAAATGGGCGCTGACCGACGCACGCGACGCGGCCGCACGCTTCGTCGAGCAGGCGCGGGAGGGCAATATCGCGCTCCTGTTCGGTCGTGAGGACTTTGGGCTCCCTAACGAGGCGCTCGACCGCTCCCATCTGATCGTCACCATACCGACGACAGAACACGCCTCGCTCAACCTTGCGCAGGCCGTCGTCGTCGCGCTGTACGAGTTGCATCTCGCCGCTGGGGACGCGACGCGTGCACTGCCGCCGCCGCGCAAAGATGCACCGCCAGCCGCCAAAGAGATGCTGGAGCGCTACTTCCGCGAAGCCGAAGCGACGTTGGAACGCATCCAGTTTTTCAAGACGCGCTACCGTGAGCACATTATGCGCACGGTACGCTCACTGACGCTGCGCGCCCACCCTGATGCCCGGGAAATTACACTCATGCGCGCGATGGCCCTGGAAGTCATCCGCGCCATGGATCGCGAATTGAAGGAACAACGAGCTGAACTAGCGGGGGAGTCGCAGAAACGCGACGAGAACCCCGCCGAGCCTTGATCCGATTCGAGTCGCGCTACCGATTTCAGTCATGCCACTTTCGCGTTTTTTCGGTCGCAAACAAGAACGAAGCGTCGAAGCTCCGCCTAACGATGCGGAGCCGATTGCGGACGCCGAGGCGGATGGCGGCGGTGAGGAGCCCGAGGACGACAGCTATGCGGCGCCGGCCGCAGAGGCGCCCTGGCTGGAGCGCGCCGAAGCCGTAATTCCGGGCGGAACGTCAACAGGAAGCAAGCGCGCCGCGGCGCTGTGGGGTGAAGACGCGCGCGACCTGCCGACGCACTATATCTCGGCGCGTGGCTGCCGTCTGGTGACCACCGAAGACCAGACCCTCATCGACTGTACCATGGCGCTGGGGAGTGTCGCCATCGGATACGCCGACGAGCAGATCTTACAGCTCGCGCTCAATGCCGGCGCGTTAGGCAATGTCACCGGTCTCGCGCACGTAACGGAAGTCGAGTTGGCTGAGCGCTTGGTGGACACGATTCCGTGCGCGGAGCAAGTGCGGTTCTTCAAAGCCGGCGCGGACGCGGTGACCGCTGCCGTTCGCGTCGCGCGCGCGGCCACGGCGAGATCCAAAGTCGTTTGCTCCGGCTACTTCGGCTGGCACGACTGGTCGAACACCAGCGCCGGAATTCCGGCCGGTGCCAACGAAGACGTCACGCACGTTCCGTTTGATGACGTCGGCGCGCTGCAGAACGCGTGCGCCACGGCGGGGAGCGATCTTGCCGCTGTCGTGCTGGAGCCCGTGGTACACCAACTTCCGTCCGAGGAGTGGATAGCAGCCGCTCGGTCCATCTGCACGCAACGCGGGGCTGTGCTCGTCTTCGATGAGTTGAAGACGGGGTTTCGTCTGCGCACCGGCGGATACCAGGAATTCAGCGGTGTGCAACCCGATCTCGCCACGTTAGGCAAGGCCATGGCGAACGGATTTCCACTGGCGGCGCTGGTCGGCCGTGCCGCGATCATGGAAGCCGCGCGCGATACCTGGATCTCGACAACGCTCGCCGGGGAAAGCCTCGGCCTCTCGGCCGCGCTGGCGGTGATCGATCGTTTCGAACGCGACAACGTGAGCAAAACGCTGTGGGAGACTGGCGAGGCGATGATGCGCGCCATCCGGGCCGCGATCAAATCCAGTGGCGTTGCTGGCGTCGACGTGCGCGGAATCGCGCCGATGTGGTTCCTGCACTTCGAAGAACCGCACATCGAGAGTCTCTTTCTCGCGCGGGCCGCTCATCACGGTGTCTTGTTCAAACGCGGGCCATACAACTTCCCGGCGCTTGCGCACGACGAGAAGACGGTCGTGGAAATCGAGGCAGCCGCAAGCTCGGCATTCGTGGATGTCGCCGAGTTTCTGCGCCACGGCGGCGAACCGATCGAGTGATGCCACTCGCTGGCAGCGACCCGCTCATCGACATTCACGCGCACTTCTACTACGAAGGGTGCGCACGCGCCGATTGGCGCGAGCTGAACGCGGCGCGACTGCGCGCGGGAGCCGCTATCGGAATCTCCTGCCATGTGGGTTCGATTCTTGGAAGCTGGGGCCGTCACTCACCCACGTATTTCCAGTCGCCTGCCGACACCGTGCGCGGAAACGACGAGATGCTTGCCCTGCAACGCGCGCACGGTGCACTGATTCGCAGCTACGTGGCTGTCAATCCGAACGACACGAGGCGCGCGATCGCAGAGATCGATCGGTGCTTGGCGTTAGGCGCCGTTGGTGTCAAACTGGCCGCGGCGCGTCGGGCGGACGATGCGCTGCTCGATCCGATCGCCGAGCATGCGGAGCGCCACGGACTTCCGGTCCTGCAGCATATATGGCAGCACCGACGGCGGCATTGGGGCGGCCAGGACGCGTCGGACGGCGACGAGTTGTGTCGCCTGGCCAGACGCCACCCAAAGGTCAATTTCATCCTGGCCCACATCGGGGGCGGCGGTGACTACGCGCACACGTTCACCGTCGCGCAGAACGTGCCTAACGTGTACCTCGACCTGTCGGGGAGCGGTGTCGATCGCGGCATGTTGGACGGTGCGGTGGCGGCGGTGGGGCCGCGGCGCTTGTTGTGGGGCGCGGATCTGACGTTGTGCACGGGCCTCGCCAAGCTCTGGGCGCTCGAACCGATCGGGCTCGACGCGGACGCGATTGCGGACATCCGCTGGCGTAATGCCCTGCGCATTTTTCCGCCGAATACATTCCCGACCGTGTCGCAGCCACGCGACGCGCGACCGCAAAAGGCGACTGTCGCATGAACGCGCGCATCGACGTCAACGCATTCGTCGGCGACTATCCGTTTCGTGCGATTCCGCACCCGGATCCGGACGCGCTCGTTAGGGTCATGGACCGCGAAGGGATCGAACAGGCCTGGGTGGGGAGTTTGGCGGCGGCGTGGCACCGCGACCCATCCCAGTCAAACGAACACCTGTTCCGATCGCTTACCCCTTACGCCTCACGCCTCGCGCCTATCCCAGTTGTTCGGCCGGACTGGCCCGACTGGCACGGCGTTCTCCATCGTGCGCGTGACGCGAAGGCGCCCGCCATCCGCGTGTATCCATCGCACTGGCAGCTCCCTGCTGGCGACGACCGCCTGAACGCGCTGGCGACCGCGTGCGCGGAGCAGGGGACAGCCATCGTCCTCACCGTGCGGTTCGAGGACCTCCGGCAGCGCCATCCATTAGATGGTGCAGCGGACCTGTCGGCAGCGACCGTGCGGGAGCTGGCGCGCGCCGGAACGCGTGCGCGCATCATCGTGACGGCCGCCTCACGTGACTTCATCGAAGAGGTGCACTGGGGGCTCACGCCTAACGAGCAGAAGTCGCTCTGGTGGGACATCTCCTGGATCTGGGGACCGCCAGAGGATCATCTGGCGCACCTCTTTCGCACCATCGGCAGCGAGCGCTTCGTCTTTGGAACCGCCTGGCCGCTGCGTCTCGCGCAGACGCCACGCGCCAACCTGGCCCTACTGCCTGACGAGCTTAGCGATCAGCGTCTCACCGATCCGCGCGACTGGTCCTGATCCATTCGCGCGACACGCAAAGCCCCAACTTGCGTCAACAGAGTGTGCCAATCATAATTAGCCGGCCCGCTTGTGAATCTTTTCACGAACGGTGCGCTCCACAAACAAGTCGACCCCCGACCGAATGCGGCTCTCGCGAAACTGGGCCATAGTGCCCGGCTTCTTCGCAATCGCTATAGCGGCTGCAATACTCTCCGCATACAGCGGCGCATCGTCGTCGCAAGGCGTTTCCCCCGTACAACCGATCGCCTTCCCGCATCCCGTGCACGTCAAGACGCTTGGGATGAATTGTCTGTATTGCCACTACGCTGCGAACAAGTCGCCTGATCCTGGCATGCCGGCCGTCGGCACATGCATGGGATGCCACACGATCATCGGCCCGCAGCGTCCCGCACTCGACGGACGCCCCGCGCGGACCAGCACCGAAATCGCCAAGCTCCAGGACTTCTCCAACAAGAAAGCGGCGATTCCGTGGGTTCGCATTCATAAGCTTCCCGAATACGTCCATTTCCCACATATGCGTCACGTGAATGCGGGCGTGACGTGCCAAAGCTGCCACGGCCGCATCCAGGACATGGACCGCGTCTCGCAGTTCGCGTCGCTCAACATGGGATGGTGCGTGAATTGTCACGTGCGCGGATACAATGCGGCTGACGGAATGCGCGCGGCGGGGTACGACCCCACGCCCGCCGATTCAGCGGCACCATTGAAGAAGGCCCGCTACGACTGCGCCGTATGCCACTATTGAGCGCGCGCAGGCCTAACGAGCGAGTGTCATGAGCGGCTCTCCACCCGACGCATCCACCGGCGTCAAACGCCGCGATTTTCTCAAAGTTCTCGGCGCCACGGGTGCTGCGGCGACGGCGATCGGTTGCACGAACGAACGCGTCGAACAGCTCATCCCGTACGTTACGTCGCCGGACCATACCGTCCCCGGCGTCTCGACGTATTTCGCCACGACGTGTCGCGAGTGTGCGACGGCGTGTGGGGTGGTCGCGGAAGTGCGCGATGGCCGCGCGATCAAACTGGAAGGGAATCCGGAACATCCGCTGAGCCGCGGCGCGTTATGCGCGCGCGGGCAGTCGGCGCTGCAGGGTCTCTATAATCCGGATCGTTTCCGCACGCCGATGATGCGGCAGAACGATCGCTTGGTGCCGACGACGTGGGAAAACGCGATTACCACGGTCACGCAGCGCATCGCCGGTGCGCGCGCGCAGGGTGCCAACGTTGTCTTTCTCAACCAGGCAGAAAGCGGGTCGTTCCCGGCGTTTCTTGATTCCTGGTTAGGCGCCTTTGGCTTTGCGGCGCATGTGGCGTACGATGCCGAAGCAGATCTCGCGGTGCGCGAAGCCAATCGTCAGGCGTTCGGGGTGGCGTGGCCGTCACTCGATTTCTCGGCCGCGCGGCTGATCGTTTCGTTTGGCGCCGATTTCCTGGAAACGTGGGGCGCCAGCGTCCCGCAGCAACTTTCCTTTGCCGACGCGCGTGGAGCACTCGCCGACGCGCCACGCTTCATTTACGTCGGCCCGCGGCGCTCCCTCACGGGCCTGAACGCCGATGAGTGGATTCCCGCGAAGGCGGGCAGCGAACTGGCGATCGTCAATGCGCTGAACGGCAGTGGCAACATGGCCGCTGCGGCACAGGCGGCAGGCGTGGACGCCGCCGTGCTGGAGCGTCTGGCGGCGGATCTGCGCGCGGCTGGATCCAGCCTCGTGCTGGCGGGCACGTCGGGCACCGACGCGTTCGAGGTGGCTGCCGCTGTCAACGCGCTGAATCGCTCGTTAGGTAACGTCGGTCGTTCCATCAAGCCCGACCAGCCGATCGCGTCGCTCACGAGCGGCGTCGCCGGCATTGCGCACCTGGCGCCGATCGTCGCGCGCATGAACGCCGGGTCCGTCCCGCTCGTCTTTGTGCGCGGCGTGAATCCCGCGCATACGACGCCCAAGGCGATGCAGTTCGCGGCGGCGTTCGCGAAGGTGCCATTCAAGGTGTCGTTCTCGAGCTATCCGGACGAGACGACACAACTCTGCGATCTCGTTCTTCCCGATCATCACTCGCTCGAGAGCTGGGGCGACGCGCAGCCGCTCCCGAACGTCGTCGGTCTGCAGCAGCCGGTCATGGAGCCCGTCTTCCAGACCCGCGCGACGGCCGACGTGTTGTTAGGCATCGCGCGCGCCGACGCAGCGCTCGCCGGCCGGTTCCCGGCGACGTATCGCGAATACATCACCAGTCGCCTGGGCGGTCCCAACGCGCTCACGCAAGGACTGGCGTCCGGTGTGATGGCCGGGTCCACGATGGCGCGCACGGCCGCGTTACCCGAGAGCGATGCGCCAGGCGCGACGCCACCGATCGCCTCACAGACGGGCGAGTTCGATCTCGTCGTCTATCCGTCGCCCACGTTAGGCGACGGTCGCGGCGCCAACAAACCGTGGTTGCAGGAGTTGCCGGATCCTGTCACCAAGCTCGCCTGGCAGTCCTGGGTCGAGATCCACCCGCTCACGGCGCGCCGCCTGGCGATTGTGCCCGGCGACCATGTCACAGTCACTACGAGCGCCGGCGCCATCACGGCACCCGCCTATCCCTACCTCGGCGTTAGGCAGGATACGCTGGCCGTCGCGTTAGGCCAGGGCCACACGTCGTACGGCCGCTATGCCGAGCGGATTGGGGTGAACGCGCTCGACGCGCTGGCGGTCTCGCCTAACGGGCCGGGTGGCCTGGTGCTCACCCAGCTCAAAGCGACGCTGGCCAAGAGTGGCGAACACTCGCCCCTCATCAGCACCGAAGGTTCGGCGCGGCAGCACGGTCGCGAGATCGCGATGGCTGTAACTGCAGCCGCCCTACGACGGGGTGAAAGCACTGAAGCACATACGTTCCCCGGCGACAAACCGCACGAGTTCCTCCCCGGTCTCAAATCGCCGATCGCGTCCGACGCCATCGGCGAGCTTGGCAAGCAGGAACATCGCGAGCAGGGGATGTACGATCCCGAGCACTGGAGCGG
>JBFMFA010000127.1:0-7667 GCA_040753195.1 Gemmatimonadota bacterium
TGGCAAGTCGATCACAGACAGGAGTCGCCCATTGATTGTTAGGCTGAGCCACTGTTGCGTGCTGTCTCGCTGCGCCTTGAAGCGACGCATCCTAACGACGCTGTCGAAGGACCAGCGCAGCGCGTCGGCGCGCGGCATTGATTCGGGGTACCTGACTACACGCAGGAAAGCCGCGAGCCGTTCGGGATCGCGCGTCGACCTGCGCAATTGACTCTCATACGCCTCGCGGTCTTGCTCCGTGACTCGTCGCTGCGGTACCTCAACGTTCACCGAGCGCACGGTATTACCCGATTCAGCGCTCAAGACCAGAAGGCGGGCGCTCTCACCATCGAGAGACAACACGAGCGAATCCGCCCCTTCGATGAAGCTACCAGGGGAAAGCGGCGCGCCGACCATCGACATTGCGCCGCCGTGCCGAGCGATGAGCGTGCCGCTTCCTTTCCTGTAGCCGAATCGGCGCACAACAGTGTCCCCGTGTGCAGAGATGAGCGCAATCAATGCAGAATCGCGAACAATCCCTTCCGGCCGTTGTCTCGCCGTCGGTATTGGAGTCAGGCGGGCGAGCATAGAACCGTCGCGGAGTAGACGGTGCACCCACGATAGCCCAGAGGCGTTGGCTGTATTCATCGTTCGAGCATGCTTCCCCTGGCCGTCGAAAACACTCACTCGCGCGATCTGAGCCACCACGAGAGAGTCTCCCGTATGAGGCACAAGGCGCTGCGGCATCTCGAACTCCCCTGGCCCGCGTCCTCTCCTGCCGAATGACGTGCGGTGTTTCCCTGCTCGGTCGAAGAGTCGAACCTCTGGAGGGTTCCCCTCCAGAATGGCCGCGCCGCCGTCGCGAGTGAATGGTACACCGACGGCGGCCGTGAAGCTGTACGGTCCGTCGCCATCACCGCCGATACGCCAGACGGGCAGCGGTGCAATCGTTAGGTGCGGAGCCGCGTCTATCTGTGCTGCAACGATTTTCGCCGTTTGCGGTGGCGGCCCTTGTACGGCCAGCACCGCCAAAACCACTCCCAGGCCAAGCATAGCGTCACCGTTCTACGGTTTGGTGCGTAAAAGCAAGGGGGGCCGGACCGATTTTGCTCCCTGCCCAGTCGTGCCCGCCTCCCCACAGATTCCAGCTTCGCTCCAGCACCCCGGAAACCAATGACTTCCCCCAACCCCATCCCTCGCGTCGGCCGTAACACGGTCCTCCTCATCGCCGGGATCGTGGTCTTCGCCATCGTCGTCTTCCCCGCGCTCGTGCGCTTCAGCGCGAACTGGTACTGGTACAATGAGGTGGGCTACCAAACGATCCTCGTGTCCGAGGTCGCGACACGCGCCCTGCTCATGATCGTTTCGGCGGTCGTCGCGTTCGCGATCCTGTACGTGAACCTGCGCATCGCGCAACGACGCGCCCGCCCGCTCCCCGCGGTCATGGGAGACATGATCTCGATCGCGCCGACGCTCCCGCCCGTCGCCGTTAGGCGCGTCGCAACCGCGGGTGCGATCTTCTTCTCCCTGCTGACTGCCCTAACGACATCAGCCGGATGGCTCACCGTGTTGCGCTACTTCAACGGGGTCCCCTTCGGCGCAACCGATCCGATTTTTGGGCGGGATATCGGTTACTACGTCTATTCGCTTCCGCTCATCTCGGGCGTGATGGCGTTCGTCTCCGTGCTGACGATCGTCTCGATGCTCATCGCCGGCGGTGTGTATCTCGCGAACGGCGCGATCGCATTCGCCGGACAGCAGATCCGCGTGGCGCGAGTGGCAGGAATCCACGTCGCCTGGCTCGTCGCGGTGTTTCTCATACTCACGGCGCTGCAGACGTGGCTGGTCGGAATCCCACAGCTCGTGTTCTCGACGACGGGCCCCTTTGTGGGAGCCAGCTTCAGCGATGTGAATGCGCGTCTTCCAGGGATGCATGCGTCGGCGATCGCCGCGTTGGTCGCCGCGGGCGCATTCATTTTCGGCATTGCGCGCAACAGACGCGTTAGGTTCTTCGGTGCCGCCGCCGCGTTGTACATCGGTGTTTCGCTCATCGGACGTGCACTGATTCCTGCCACCATCCAACGGCTCGTTGTCGCTCCGACAGAGTTGACCCGAGAACGGCCGTACCTGGCCAACCACATCGACGCGACGCGACGCGCCTGGGGGATCGACAGTGTGGCCACGCGCGATGTGCGCGGTGAGGCCTCGCTGACGGCAGCGAGCTTGCGGCAGAACACGGCGACCATCGAGAACGTGCGCTTATGGGACCGTGAACCGCTGCGTCAGACGTTCAGCCAGATCCAGGAGATCCGCACGTATTACGAGTTCGCCTCGATCGACGACGACCGCTACTGGATCGACGGTCGCTATCGGCAGGTGCACCTCTCGCCACGCGAGCTGAGCTCGGCGTCGCTACCGACTCGATCGTTCATCAACGAGCACCTCACATTCACACACGGCATGGGTTTGACGCTCGCGCCCATCAACCAGGTGACCGAAGAAGGACTGCCTGTTCTGTTCGTGAAGGACCTGCCGCCCGCGTCCACGGTGTCACTCCGCCTAACGCGACCGCAGATCTACTTCGGCGAGCTGACAGATAGCTATGCCATTGTCGGTACCAAGCAGCGCGAATTCGATCACCCGGCCGGAGACGCGAACATCTTTACGAATTACGAGGGGAGTGGCGGCGTCGGCATCGGATCGATCTTCCGGCGCGGGTTGCTGGCCTGGCACTTCCGCTCGCTCAAGATTCTGCTGTCGGGAGACATCACGAATCAGAGCCGGATCCTCTACAACCGGAACATCCTCGACCGCGCATCGCGTGCGCTCCCGTTTGTGACGCTGGACCGCGATCCGTATCTCGTCGTGAGCGACAGCGGCCAGCTCAAGTGGATCCTGGACGGATATACGACGACCACGGCCTATCCGTATTCGCAGCGGCTCGCCGATGGTACGTCCTACATGCGCAATAGCGTGAAGGTTGTGATCGACGCCTATCATGGGACCATCGACGCGTACATCGCCGATCCGCAGGACCCGCTGGTCCGTACCTGGGCAAACGTGTTTGACGGGATCTTCAAACCGCTCGAAGCGATGCCGGCAGATCTCAAAGCGCATCTGCGCTACCCCGAAGATCTCTTTCGGCTGCAGGCGGCGCTGTACGCGACGTACCACATGAATGAGCCAGAAGAGTTCTACAATCGCGAGGACCAGTGGCAGATCCCGACGATTCAGCAAGGCGATACAGAAAGTGCGTTCATGCGGCGCATCGTTATGCGGCTGCCCGAGGAGGACAGCGCCGAGTTCATTTTCATGTCGCCGTTTACGCCGCGGAACAAGGACAACCTTGCGGCATGGATGGTGGCACGGAATGACGGCGACCACTACGGCGATCTGCTCGTGTATCAGTTCCCGAAGCAAAGCCTCGTGTACGGCCCGCAGCAGGTGATCAATCGGATGAATCAGGATCCGGAGATCGCGCGCGAAGTCTCGTTATGGGACCAGCGGGGGTCACAGGTCGTGCGCGGCGCCCTGATGGTTCTTCCGATCGACGAGGCACTGATCTACGTGCAGCCGTTGTATTTGCGCGCCGAGGGGGGCCGCATACATCAGCTCGAACGAGTGATCGTGGCGTATCAGAATCAGGTGGTGATGGAGCGCACGCTGGAGGCGGGGCTGGCCAGGCTGTTTACAGGGGCCGCTGAAGCGTTGACACCGCCGCGCATCGCCGCGGCCGCCGACAGCGCGCGAGCAGCGCCAACCACGTCGACAGTACCTAACGCGCAGATGGCGGACTTGTTACGGCGCGCACGGGAGCACTACGATCGTGCGATTTCAGCTCAGCGGGCCGGGAACTGGGCGCAGTACGGCAGCGAGATCGAGCGCCTGGGCGCGGTGCTGCGGCAATTGCAGGGCGGAGCACCTAACGGTGGGGGGCAGCCGTAAAGAGCGCCGCGAATTGCAGCCTACTCCTCCAGCTCGCTCCGCGTGATCATGTGATCCGGTGCTTCGTGCACCGCTGCATACACGAGGCAGCCTAACGCGACGAACATGAGCGCCGCGCGAGCGCTGTGCGTGTATTCCCACTGTTCGCGAAAGTCCGTCCAATTCTGGGGCAGCGTTTCGGCCGTCCAGGTGAGCAGTTCGCGATTCACGGGATAAATCAGCGTCCACCACAGGGCCGTCGACGCCGCCAGTGCCACGGCGGCCATCAGCGTTAGGGCACGCGCCGGACGCCGGTCGCGTGTGAGAAAGACGAGCACGATTGTCGACAGGAGCGCGGCGATCTCGATCACCGGCCCAGGCCCCTGCGGCCCGAATTTCACATAAAAGGTGAGCGTTTCGAGCCAGAGAAAACCGTCGTAGGACAGGCGCTGTGGGAGCTGCCAGAGATGGGTAAAACCCATCGTCATCAGCACCGCCGTGAGCATGATTGTGATGAACCGCCACGCTTTCAGGAGCATGCTCAGTTACGGGCTGCAGCTGTCGGAGACGATCGGAGCCGAGGCGGAAGGTTGCATTTGCCATACCATATAGCCGCCTCAGCCTTAGGCGTGCTATCACATTTCCAGAACCACATGGGGTCAGACCCCATTTCGCCCATGTCGGCGAAACCCTTTTGTGGACGTGCGCTGTCATATGTCCTGAAATGTCGGAGAAATAATGGGAGCAAGCCTCGGTGAGCTGGAACAGGTCGTCCTTCTCGCGCTCGTGCGCCTGGGAGAGGACGGCTTTGGCGTCGCCGTCCAACAGGAGATCGAGAGTCGCACACAACGCCGCGTCAGCCTCGGCGCGATTTACACCACGCTGGCCCGTCTCGAACAGAAGGGGCTGGTCGCTTCGCGCGTGGGTGATCCCTCGCCGGTCCGCGGCGGTCGCCGGAAGAAGCTCTACCGCGTGCTGCCGAAAGGAAAACGCGCGCTGGTGACGTCGATCGAGACGCTGCACGCGCTGACGCGCGGCCTCGCCCCTTCCCTGCAGCTCCCGTGACCAGTCGGCCGCCTAACGATTTCCCTCGACCGCCGCTCATCGCGCGGCTGCTCGTCGCCGTCACTACACCGGCGCGGGAACGCGAGTTCGTGTTAGGCGATCTCCACCAGGGATACGTGCAACTGCTGGCCACCGCGTCGCGCGCCACGGCGCGCCGTTGGCTCTGGCGTCAATCGATGAGTCTTATCCGTGCGCGCTGGCCGCGCCTTGGCACTGTCGTCATCAACCGACCGCGAGAGAAATCCATGTCTTCCCTGTGGAACGAGTTCCGAGTCGCCTTGCGTTCACTGCGACGCGCACCGCTGTTCACTACACTCGCGATCCTGACGGCGGCGGTCGGTATCGGGGCGTCGACGGCCATCTACAGCGTGGCGCGACCGATCATCTTCGAGTCGGCCCCATATCGCGCGCCTGACAAACTCATGTACGTATGGGAACGGCAACAGGACGGCACCTCGAGCAACGTCGGCTTCCCGACGTATCAGGATTTTGCGCGCGATGTCCAGGCATTTTCGTCCAGCGCTGTCATGAGTTACTGGCAGATCACCCTCGCGTCGGAAGGATCGGCTGAGCGTGTCTTCGGCCAGCGTGTTTCGGCGAACTACTTCAATACGTTAGGCATCCGTCCCTTCCTTGGGCGTGACTTTCGACCCGAAGAAGACACGTATGAAACGCGACGCGTCATCATCCTGTCGCACGGCCTCTGGAAGCGTCGGTTCGGCGGCGATTCAACGTTGCCGGGGAAAACAATCGACGTGAGCGGCTTCCGGTATCTCGTGGCAGGCGTGCTGCCCGAAGGATTTGAAAACCTCACGTCGCCGCAAGCAGAAGCTTACGCCCCGCTCGGATATGATCTCAGCCTTCCATTTGCATGTCGCACGTGCCGCCATCTGCGCATGCTCGCGCGCGTAAAAGACGATGTAAACGCCGCCTCGGCGATGCAGGAAGCCCAGCGTGCCATGCGCGGGATGCTGGAGAAGTTTCCTAACGAGTACGCGTCGACCGGCGCGATTCTGGAACGCGTGGACGTGAACGCCACCAAAGGCGTGCGCAACGCCGTACTCGCGCTGCTCGGTGCAGCGGCGCTGCTCCTCTTGATGAGCTGCGCCACCGTGTCCAGCCTCATGCTTGGCCGATCCATCGAGCGGCAGAGCGACGTTGCGGTGCGGACGGCGCTCGGCGCACGACCAACGAGAATCGTCCGCCAGTCGGCGGTCGAGGCGGTTATTCTGTGGGCCGTCGCCGCGCTGCTCGGCGTGGGCCTCGCACGCTGGGGCGTCCAGGGACTCGTGCGGCTGAGCGCCGTGCCGTTGCCGCGTGTCGATCGCATGGTGATCGACTGGCACACGCTCGGCGTCGCGTTAGGCTTGGCGTTGTTATCGGCGATTCTGGCCGGAACGTTGCCGGCCGCGCTTTCGGTGCGCGGGGCGATCATCGATCGCGTGCGGATCGGCGCGCGGAATATCGTCGGTCGCGGGACGCAGCGGCTCCGCGGAGCGCTCATCGTCGCTGAAGTCGCGCTCGCCCTCGTGATGCTAAGTGGGACGGGCTTGCTCATTCGCACGATCGGCGCGCTGCTCGACGTGAAGCTTGGCTTCAACGCAGAACGGCTCGTCGATGTGGATGTTTCGGTTTCCGGACCGCGTTATGCGAGCGACACGACGATTGCTGAGTATTGGCGCGCTGTGCTGACTGCCGCACGAGGTGTCCCTGGCGTCGAATCCGTCGGCCTAACGGGTCAGCTTCCGCTGAGCGGCAGCTTCGACTCCTGGGGCATTCACCGGCGGGACAAGCCGTCTCCAAATCCTGAAAACGATCCGAGTGCACAGCGGTTCGGCGTATCGAAGGACTACTTCGCGACGATGGGCATTCCATTGATGGCGGGGCGTCGTTTCAACGACGGCGACATGGCGCCTGGCAGCCGGGTGGTGATCGTCAACCGTGCAATGGCGGAGCAGGTCTTCGGCGGAGAATCGCCGATCGGGAAGGAGGTTCGCATCGGCGGCAATGATGAGGATGATGCGTGGCTCACCGTCGTTGGGGTCGTCGACAACGTCAAACACCTCTCACTCGATGCGGAGCCTGAGTTGCAGATCTATCACCCGTTCCAGCAGGCTGTCGACGGGGGAATGAGCGTGTTGGCGCGCGTGCGCGCGGGAGGGGCGTCTGAGAGTGTCCGTCGGGCGCTCGAATCGGCGATTCGCAATGTCGATCGCTCACTAGCGGTCACGAGCGCGCGGCCGATGTCGGACTTCATTGATCAGGCCATGGCGCAGCGCCGCTTCGTGCTCAAACTGCTGGCTGTCTTTGCGACTGTCGCGCTGGTTCTCGTGAGTGCTGGTTTGTACGGTGTGACGGCCGCTGGAGTGGCCGAACGGCGGCGGGAGATCGGACTTCGCGCGGCGCTGGGAGCGACGCAGTCGCGCATCCTCTCTACCGTGCTCTCTCGCAGTGCCACGCTGGTTGGTGTCGGGGTGTCGGTCGGTATAGTCGGGGCACTTCTGCTGAACAAGGCATTGCAGTCGATGCTCTTTGGCGTGTCGTCCAGCGATCCGCTGACCATCGGCGCGGTAGTTGGGGTGCTTCTTTGTGTGGCGGCTTTGGCCTCGATGATCCCGGCACGAAGGGCGGTATCGGTCGATCCCGCCATAACTCACCGCGACGAGTAGAGTGGACGGAGGGTATTGGGTTCAGGGTGC
>JBFMFA010000128.1:0-7652 GCA_040753195.1 Gemmatimonadota bacterium
TATGCCGTAGCGCCAGCGATCTTCGCTGCGCTCCTGCGCCGCAAGCGGAACGCTGCCCAACACAACGGTTCCCGCACCAACAACACCTAAAACGAGTCGACGAATGACTGCTGTCATAGACCGGGGATTTGAGGACTGACTGCCGATGTACGACCCACCTGCTATCGGGTTTCAGCGCGCGAGCACCTCGAGGCCGCGACTGACGATCCAGATCCCGAACGCAACGGCGGCCACCGTGACGGCAAGCGCACCGATGGCGACCACGCCGAGGAGAACCCGTGACTCACGCGCCACGTGACCCGGGCGTTCGATATGTCGCTCGATGAGCGCAGCATTTCGCTGGTTTGATTTGAAGCCGACGTCGAACAGGTCACCGAGGACCGGAATGGCTCCGACGATCGTGTCCAGCGCGATGTTGCCGAGCATACGGAGCACGACACTCACCGGCAGCCGGTGCCGCACAGCAACGACGACGGGGAATGCGGCGAGCGCCGCACTCACGGCATCACCCAACCCGGGGACAAGGCCGAGCAGCGCATCGGCGCCGAACCTAACGCGAGTCCCGGGTATGCCGATGGCGCTGTCCAGCGTACGCGCCAGCGTCCTGACGCGCCGCAGGTCGCGCGCCACGTCGTCGGCTGTCACCTAACGGAGACCGACGCGTTCGAGCAGTGCCGTATAGCGCGGCTGCCGTTCCATGCCGGTGAGCTGTGGATCAACCTTCAGAAAGACGAGCGAATGCGAACGATCGCGCCAGGCCCGTTCGAATAAATCCAGCGCACGGGCAGTGTCGCCTAACGCCACGTATGCCTTCGCGATTTCATACGACGGGACATAGCGTGCCGGCGAGCGCGACTCGACCTCGGCCAGGATGCGCCGCGCGCTGTCGCGCTGACCGGTTCGCGCCAATGCATGCGCCAGCGCCGCCAGCGTCAGTGAGCTGCGCTGCGACAGCTCCACAGCTCGCTGAAGTGAAGCGATGGCCTCCTCAGACTTCCCTTGCGCGTCGAGCGTCTGGCCTCGCCAGAGATGCGCCAACTCATAGTTCGGATCCAAATCCAGCGTGTGCGCGAAGTGCAGTTCGCCGCCCGCATAATCCCGCGCATAGAAGCGCGACCAGCCACTCGCGGCGGCAGCGATAAGCGATAAGGGCTCCGCTTCCGTCGCGCGCGCGAAGGCTGCTTTCGCCTCTTCGAAACGACCCATCGCGGTGAGAAAATTCCCGTACCACTGATGGGCCGTGGAATACTCTGGGGCGAGCTGAATCGCGCGCCGGAATTCAGTTTCGGCAACGGGCCAATTCCAGTGATAGTAGAGATTGACGTAGCCGATCGTCGCGTGAGGTCCGGCTAACGTGCTGTCGAGCGCGAGCGCGCGACGCGCCGCCTCTTCGGCGCGCGGATACCCTTCGCGCGGCGGGACGTAATCGTAAAACGACGATACGGCATACGCGTCGCCGAGGCCGGCCCACGCGCGCGCATACGAGGGAACTCGTCGGACCGCCGCCTCGAAATAATCGCGGGCCTCCTTCAGCGATTGTTCGGTGCGCCGATGCCACGCGTAACGCCCTTTGAGAAACAATTCATACGCCTGGGGGTCGCGACTGATATCGGCAGCGCTTTGCGCGTTAGGCTCGCTGCTGACGATCTGCTGCTTTAGTGCCGCGGCGATTGCGCGCGCGATCTCACTCTGCACGGTAAGCACGTCACGCATTTCGCGTTCGTATTCTTCGGACCACAAGCGATACCCTGTCGACGCGTCGATGAGGCGCGCAGCGATGCGCAGGCGCTGCCCTTCCTTGCGCACACTCCCTTCCACAATGGATTGCACCCGCAACCGCTCCGCGACTGTACGGATGTCCACGCCCTGCCCTTTGAACGCAAAGGCGGACGTGCGCGCCGCGACTTTGAATCCGTCGATACGATCGAGCGTCGTCGTCAGTTCGTCCGCGATGCCGTCGGCAAAGTATTCGTTGTTCGGATCGGCGCTGAGGTTCACAAATGGGAGAACGGCAATACTCGGCGTCGAGTCGATGCGCGCGGCCTGAGCCGTCAGCGCGGCGTTAGGCGAGGGCGTTGCGTCCCTTCGCGCGAAAATGACAATGAGGGCAGCGGCCGCCAGGGCCGCTCCTGCAATCCACCCCCACAACCCTCGGCGAGGTGTCGAGCTGGGCGAAGCAGCAGGCATTGCTGCTGGTGCGGAGTTCGCGGCGGAATCAGCCGCAGGCACGGGCTGCGACGCTATGGCTGCCGTCGCCGCAGCTACACGCGCTGACACCTGTATCGCATCGCCACGTTTCAGCTGTTCCACATAGTCGAGGATCGCCGCGTCCGGCTCAGTGCCGAAGTCGGACCTAACGAGCGCGCTGTGGATCTGCGCATGTTGTAGCGCACCCGGACGATTTCCCGCTGCCGCCAGTGCGCGCATGAGCTGCAGGGCGACGCGAGAACTGTATGGATCGAGCGTGGCTGCGCGCCGCCACCAATCAACCGCACGGTCGTGCTCGCCTGACGCAGTCGCGGCACTGGCCAGAGACTCCAAAACACCGTGATAGCTGCGCGCCAGGCGATCGCGTTCCTGTTCGATCCAGCGTTCAAGCTCGACGCACTCAGAAAGGAAAAAGCCATCGAGAAAGGGCCCACCATAGATCGCGGCTGCCCGGTCGTAGTTGCGTTCGGAGATCGCGCCCTCGAACTCCGTGACGTCGCAGCCGAGCGCGTCGCAGTCGAGCCGCAGGTCGTCACCAGCAGCTTGGATCGTGTCGCTCCCCAGCTCCTGGTTGATGCGGTAGACGGAATCTGACAGCAGGTGGCGCCCGCGGTCCGAGTCGGCGTCCGGCCACAAAAACGCAATGAGTTTGTCGCGACTCATCCCGCCGCGAGCGCGAACAGCGAGCAGTGCAAGGAGCGCAATACGTCGTCGCTGCACCGCGCGACCCGTAACGGCGCCGCCGGCGCCATCCCCCGCGTCGATGAAAGCGCCGCCTAACAGCTTGAGTCGCTTCATGATAGCTCGGGCGAGAGCGGGGCGATGATGTGTCGAGAGTGAGGCGAGGCCGGCCTCCCATTCTAGATGCGCACAAGAGTCGGGAGCAAGGCAAAAGGCGTTGCTGCCGCATCACCATTCCGCAAAAAGCGGGGGAGGAGACCATGAAGAGTAGGACTTGGGGCACCGCGCAGGCCGCGGTTGCTGGCGCGCTGATGAGCATACTGCTGAGCGCATGCGCGGAGGACCCGAATGTGGGACCGGCCGCGCACGGCGCCGAGCACAGTACCGACATCACGCTGGCGCAACGGGACGGCATCGAAGATCTGCTGCCCGTCGTCAAGCGCCTAACGCAACCGTATCAGGATCTCAACACCGCCATCGCCGCCGGTTACAACGCGTCGCTGACACCGTGTATGGAGAACCCACCACTTGGTGGGATGGGGTACCACTACGGGAATCCCGCGTTGATCGACGGCGTGGTGCAGGCGCTCAAGCCTGAGATTCTCGTGTACGAGCCGCTGCAGAACGGCCAATTGCAGCTCGTTGCCGTTGAATACGTGGTGCCCTACACCGCGTGGACGAAGCCGAATCCGCCGGCGATCGCGGGCGTGGCGTTCCATAAGAACGACGCGTTCCAGCTGTGGGTGATGCACGCCTGGGTGTGGAAGCGCAATCCGTCGGGGACACTCTCCGACTGGAATCCAACGGTTTCCTGCAGGTACGCCAGCAGCGTCAAATAGGAGCCCACATGCCGAAGTACATCATCGAGCGGGAAATTCCTGGAGCGTCCGCGTTAGGTCCGGCCGATTTGCAGCGCATTTCGAAGAATTCGAATGCGGTGCTTCGTACGATGGGCGGGGACGTGCAGTGGGTGATGAGTTATGTGGCCGGTGACCGTAATTACTGCATCTACATCGCGCCTAACGAAGCTCGTGTGCGTGAGCATGCCGACCGCGGGGGATTTCCGGCGAACCGCGTTACGGAGGTCGCAGTGATGATCGATCCGACGACGGCGGAGCTGAAGCCGGTCTTCGCTGAGCGATAGCCGAGGTGTGAGGCGTAAGGCGTAAGGCGTAAGGGA
Source organism: Gemmatimonadota bacterium (assembly GCA_040753195.1). Lineage (GTDB taxonomy): Bacteria > Gemmatimonadota > Gemmatimonadetes > Gemmatimonadales > Gemmatimonadaceae > DASYRX01. The sequence continues at coordinate 4,070 of JBFMFA010000128.1, forward strand.
GCGTGAATGAGTGCTTTGCCGCCTTACGCCTTGCGCCTTACGCCTTACGCCTTACGCCTTACGCCTCGTTCACCAGGCAATCCCGTAATCATCTCCGTGATTACTCGCCGCTCCCCAAAAGCTGCGATGCTTCCAATCGAACCAAATCGCCGTGATCGGCCCCGACGTCCGCGCCGAGTATTGCAAGCGATACCCCATCTTCTGCAGCTCACGGCGCACCCACGGCGGTGTATCGTCCCTAACGAGCATTTCCCCCGGCCGCGACGAATGATCGTCGAATGAGTTTCGCAGCTGGAACGTGTTGAGGTTCGCCGCCTCAACCGCCTCCTGCACGTTCATCCCGAATTCCACAACATTCAAAAAGAACTGCAGGAGATTCTGGTCCTGCGAATCGCCGCCTTGCACCGAGAACGCCATCATCGGCTTTCCATCCTTCACTGCAAGTGACGGCGTTAGGGTCACGCGCGGACGCTTCCCGGGCTCAATCACATTGAATGGATTCTCGCGCGGATCGGTCACGAAGCTTTGCGCGCGCTGGCTCATCCCAACTCCAGTGCGACCCGCGATCACCGATGGAATCCACCCGCCGCTCGGCGTCACTGAAATCACCCAACCCGACGTGTCTGCTGCTTGAATCGATGTCGTTCCCGCATAAAACGACTCTTCCCACGTGCGCTGCGGCGCTTCGTTCGCCGTGACCCCTGACCCGTGACCCATGACCCCACGCACCGCAGTCATATCCGCCGACGACGTCGTCACCGCGGGCTTCGTCTTTTTCGGCGGCCAGTCTTTGAGAATATCGAGGTATGGATTGGTGCCGCCCTGGAACGGATACGGATCGCCAGGCTTCGCGTTAGGATCGTTTTTGTCCCAGTTGATCGTCGCCGCTCGCGCCTTTGCGTAGTCCTTCGACAACAACCCCTTGATCGGTTCTTCAGGCGGGAAATACGAATCGCCGTAGTAAAAATCGCGATCGGCAAACGCCAGGTTCATCGTCTGATACACAGCGTGCATGTACTTCGCGCTGTTGTACCCCATCGCCTTCACATCGAAGTTCTCGAGGATGTTCAGCGATTGCAGGAGCACCGGTCCCTGTGTCCAGTTCGTGAGTTTGTAAACGTCCACGCCCCGGTAGCGCGCGCTCACGGGCTCTTCGATCTGCACCTTCCAGTTGGCGAGGTCGGCTTCGGTAAACAACGCGCCTTCTTCGCGCGCGCCCCTAACGAGTTCTTTGGCGATGTCGCCTCTGTAAAAGCGATCGTATGCCGCCATGATCGCTTCCTTGCGGCTCTTCTTCTGCTTCAGCGCTTCGCGCTCGGCCTCGACGAGTTTGCGCAACGTCGCAGCGAGATCGGCTTGTTTGAAGATTTCTCCAGCGACAGGGGCTTCGCGCTCTTCGCCTGGATGGGTGAAGAACACCTGGCTCGCGTATTTCCACTTCTTGATCCACTCGCGCTGGCGGTGAATCGACTCCGCCGCGTCTTGCTCGATCGGATAGCCATCGGCCATTTGAATCGCCGGAGCAAGCACTTCGGCGAGGCTCATCGTCCCAAACTCGGCGAGCATCACCATCAAGCCGCCGGGCGTACCGGGCGTAACAGCCGCGAGCGGCCCGTATTCCGGCGGATAATCCAGCCCCTTCGATTTATAGAACTCGGCGGTGGCCCCAGTGGGGGCAACGCCTAACGCGTTTATCCCGATGACCTTTTGCGTTTTCGGGTTGTAGATCAGCGCCTGTGTTTCGCCGCCCCAACTCAGCACGTCCCACATCGTCGAGGTCGCCGCGAGCATCGCCGCAGCAGCATCGATCGGGTTGCCGCCCTTTTGGAAGATCATGGCCCCAGCCGTTGCGGCGAGCGGCTTGCCGGTCACTGCCACCCAGTGTCGGCCGTGCAAAACTGGCTTCTGCGTTCGCTGCGCGTATCCGGGCGCCGAGAGGACGAGGACGGCAATCGCGAGCAAGGCTCGAGTAGAACGAGTCATCAGAGTCCCTTCGAGAGAGATCGACGGAACTTGAATATGCTGCGGAGGCGGGGCGCCGGAAGCGTTCCGGCAGTCAACCCGCGTCGTCCGGTCAGAACCTCGGTTAGGCGGAACGTTTGCGGCCGCCCAAAACCAGGAGGATCACTCCCGCGGCGACAGCCAGTCCGCCGATGACAGGCGGAACTGGAATACGATCCTTTTCTTCCACGTTCACTTCCAAGGGCCCGAGCTCGACCTCGTGTCGGTCGCGCGTGTAAGTCACGCCGCCGTACACGAGGCCGAGAGTGCCGAGCACTATCAGTATGAGCCCAACCCAGCGCGAGGCAGTCATAGACCGCTGCCTACAGGTACGGGTGGCCCTTAAACAACAGGCCGGCGGCCCTGAATGACTCGAACCAGGAAGATTATGATCGCTGCGACGAGCAGGATGTGAATCAACCCGCCAATCGTGTACGAGCTCACAAGGCCAAGAAGCCACAGAATGAGCAGGATCAGAGCAATCGTCATCAACATGTTTTCGTCCTCCAAACAGGTACATACGACCGCGTCGCTGCTGCCTAACGACTCCGTTTGGCCCGCACGGCCGACGGCAAAGCGGATCCTGATCGGATCACAAACCTTTGGCCGACACTTCCAGTCTCGCACAAAGCAGGCCAACTTCTGTGGTGGGTGGCGGACTCGGCCATCGGCCTGAGTCAGGCACAGCGTGTGACGGATGAACGATCCATGACTCCTGGTTTTGAAGAGATCCTGCTTCGACTCCTCGCGGCCGCCGGCGCGGGAATGATTTTAGGCATCAATCGCGAGCTGAAGGACAAGCCCGCCGGTGTGCGCACGCACGCGATTGTCGCGCTTGGGGCTGCCATCATCACTCTGGTGGCGACACTTCCGCCGAGCGACGCGACCTCCGCATCACGTGCGTTGCAGGGTCTCATCGCCGGCATCGGTTTTCTCGGTGCCGGAGTGATTTTGCGCGACACGAGCACCCGCAGTATTCATGGCCTAACGACTGCAGGCACGGTTTGGCTCAGCGCGTCGTTGGGCGCCGCGTGCGGACTTGGCTATTGGTCGGTCGCCGCGATGGCGGCCGCGATCGCGCTGCTCATTCTCGTGCTGGGAATTCCCTTCGAGCGCGGCATCCGCAAGCTGGACGGCCGCGACGAAGAGGATTCAGACCAGCACGTCTAGTTACCGGGCCCCTTTGACGAACTTCCAGCGCGCAGTGACATAGGCAGTAATGTCGATGTCGCGCGGACTCACGGGCGTGGGCACCGAGGCTTGCATGCGCGCCATCGCGATTCCCTGATCCGTCTCCATGAATCCGTCCCGACCCATGATGCGCATCGGATCGGTGCGCAGCTCGATGAGATCGCCTAACGAGCCTCCCGCAGCCGCGGCGATCGCCTCCGCGTTTTCGCGCGCCTGACGCACCGCGTCGACCATCGCCTGGCGGCGCGCCGTGGTGGGATCAGAAAGCCAATACGACACGGACGCGACGTTGGTCGCCCCTGCTGTCAGCGCAGTATCGATCACACGACTCACCAGATCGAGGTTGCGGATCTCGACACGCACCGTATTCATCGCAATGTATGCCGAGTCA
>JBFMFA010000129.1:0-7649 GCA_040753195.1 Gemmatimonadota bacterium
AGCGGCATGTAATAGTGGTAGCGGCGCGCACCGACGATGTCGCGTTGCACTATGTCCTCGGCAACCCCAACCACTGTGCTGCACGGCATCGTGTCCGCAAAGACACGGAAGCATTTCCCCAGTGCCTCCTGTCCCGGCCACAAGACGCGCGCCATGCTCCGGCTCACGACGACCACGTTAGGCGCCCCACGGCCGTCGGCGGTGGTGAACGCACGGCCGCGCAGAATGCGCGTTCCCATTGTTCGGAAGTAACCTTCCGTGGTGGCTTGATACGTAAACGTCCCCAGGCGACTCACCGAGTCGATCCCGGGAACAAAGAGCGCCGTGTTCGAAGTGCTCACAAATGGTGCGCTGCTCGCCCATGCCGCAGACTCCACCCCCGGAAGTGATTGCGCACGCGCCATGAGGGCTTCGCGTATGGCGCGCAGTCCCGTGTCGCCGGGCCACGGGCCGCGCACGATGCGATTGACCAGGAGAATGCGTTCGGCGTCGTACCCTAACGGAAGCTCGCGCACCGCAGCGAGGCTACGCACGAACAGCGCGGCGCCAATCAATAGCATGACGGAGAGCGCGCCCTGCGTCACCAGCAACGCAGCGCGCATGCGGGCGCCGTCTGCCGTTCCGCCGCGAGCACCACCACGCAGCGTACGCACAACGCCAACGCGGCGCGCAAGGACGGCCGGCGCGAACCCGATGAGAACGCCGACGGCGCACGTTAGGCCTGCCGTGAATGCCAATGTGCGGCCGTCCGCCATCAGATTGTTGCGCGTACCCCCCGTCACGAGGATGCTCGTGATCGCTGCCCCGGCAGAGTGCGCAACAAACAACGCGGCGGCTCCTCCGAACCATGCGACCACAATGCCTTCTGTCATTGACTGGACCGTTAGGCGCCAGCGGCTCACCCCCAGCGCAAGGCGCACCGCTGTTTCGCGTTGACGCCGCAGCGCGCGCGCCAGTGCCAGATTGACCACGTTAGCGCACGCGATCAGCAGCACGATTACCGCCACGCCAGTCACCCAGAGCGCCGTGCGCGCCTCCAACGCGGGCGCCGGTCCAGCGCCCGGTCGTACCGATGACACGACTACCGATGGCTTGGCAATCTCCACCGGTACGCTCAGCGGCGCATCTTCGCCGGCGTTGCGCCAGCTCGCGCGAAACGCGTTGCTCGCGTCGGCTTCGGCTTGCTCGATCGTGATGCCAGGCTTGCGCCTAACGAGCACGTGCATCCAGCCCCAATTGTACGTTGTGTGATACGTGCGCGAATCGTTCGTGCCGGTGCTTCCAGCGAACGTCGTGATGGGGAGATAAACCACGGGCGGCTGAGCGTCGTCTACACCAGCAAAGCCCCGCGGAGCAACGCCAATGATCGTCGCTCGTGTGTTGCCCACCTGAAGCGGCTCGCCGAGCACGTCGCGCCCGCCGAACTCGGACTGCCAGAACGCGTGCGACAACACAGCGACATCAGCCCCGCGGGGCGTCACATCTTCGGCTGCCACGAAGAATCGTCCCAATGCCGGCCGCGCATCGAAAAATTCAAAGAACGATGCGTTCACCACACCAACGCGAAGCTCGCGCGCCGACTCGCCAGCGCCAACAGCCAGATCTCGCTCGGAGAATCCCGCGAATTGAGAAAACGACGTGGTGCCGTTGCGCAGATCCAGATAGCGCCGATACGGCCCCGACATGCTTGTCGTGGTCGCGCCGCGATCACGCCACTGCCAATAGATGCGATGCACCGTGCCCGGATCGCGCAGATACGAGAGCGGGCGAAAGAGCAGATGGTCGACGACGTTGAACATCGCCGCATTGGCACCGATTCCCAGCGCAAGAGTCGCAACGACCGTTGCTGTGAATCCAGGAGATCGGCGCAGCCCGCGCAGCGCATAGCGCACGTCCTGCTGGAGGTGATCGAGTGTTGGAAGCGACCAGCGTTCTCGCGCCTCTTCGCGCACACGCGTGACGTTGCCAAGCCGGCGCGCGGCAACGGACCTCGCTGCGTCTTCGTTAGGCGCCCCAGCGTCGCGCTCGAGCATGGCGCGGTGATGCCGCAATTCTTCATCAAGCTCACGACTGAGCCGATCACGCCGGTACCAATCCATGAGCCGAGCGATGAACTCACGCATGCCGCATGATCCGACGAACCGCAGTCATAAGCTGCTCAAAGCCATCGGCGCGCTCGCCGAGCTGCCGCCGTCCGGCAGCCGTAATCATGTAGTAGCGCGCTCGCTGATGGTTCGGCGTTTGCCGCCACTCCGCCTTGATCCAGCCTTTCTGTCGCATGCGTTGGAGTGCCGGATACAACGACCCTTCCTCCACGCGTATTACATCCTGCGAGACGCGCGACAGTTGCTGGGCAATACCGTAGCCGTGCAAGGCTTGCACGCTGAGCGTCTTGAGGATGAGCATGTCGAGCATGCCCGGGAGCAGGTCCCGCTTCCCTGTAGAATCCATCGCAAGGCCATAGGAAGTTTAGGGGGTAGACAGCCTATGGCCTGCAATGGTTTCGCGCCGCCGTCAGCTCGGCGCCGGACTCCACATCTGCCGCGCGATGACCCAACGACCCTCCGGGCTTCTGCGCAGTATGATGAGCGCGTGGCTGCGCGCGGTCATGCGTTGCTCCACGGTGTCCTTGGCGTACGTCCATCCGAGGGATGAGATCCCGCGCATATACGCGAAGTCCCCGGCGCCGGCGATTTCACTCGCCGTCCACTCGAAGCTGGTGATGCGAGTCCGCGAGCCGTCGTTCGGCCACCAGTACGCCCGCACAGCTTCGTGTCCGGTCAGCGGTGTCGCGCCCGGTGGAACCAGCACCACGCTCGCGTCGAGTTGCGCGAGGACACCGGTCGTATCGTCTCGCAGCCAGGCATCGACAAACGCTGCCTGAGTCGCACTCACCGCCGCGGAGTCTGCCGGCAGAAGCGTTGACACTCGTGCCGAATTGCACGAAGCAAGCAGAAGCAACGGCATAACGAGGCAATGGCGCATTGATCGGCTTCGGCAGAATCTGACCTGCACCCTATTCGCTCCGGTTTGCAGCCGACGCTCAAAGAGTCGGTCGCTACCGCATCGCGCTATCAAGGGATTGCTATCGTAAACCGTTTCGTGCGTAAAGTGGTCGCCGCGCTGCGGCTCGACCACTCAATACGATTTCGCGGCGACGGCTCGCTAGGCGCCCTCGGCAAGCGGCAATCTGAGCGCTGCCGCCCTGCGATGGACGCGCGAGCTGTGCCACCACATGATCGGCCCGATCGTCCCGTAGAGCATCCCAGCAGCGGGCACCATCCAGAACGGGCCGAACCCAGCCATCGCGGCCGAAACAAGACCGATTCCCATCATGATGAAGTTCGCTCGCATACTCCCGCGCGTGATGATGATCTCCAGCTCATTCAACTCGAGTTCATCTCGTAACCGCAGCGCATGCGCGTACATCAATCCGAACATGGCGAAGATCGACGCAAAGCCGATCGAATACAGCGCCATCAGCACGTTCCCCTGCTCGAACGTGAAAGACCAACCACGGCCGAGGAATCCATCCACGATCGATCCGACGATGAAGCGCAACGGGAAGACGTAAAACAGGATCAGCAGCAGTAGCACGCCATTGAGAAATACCGTGAACGCGTCGTCAAACCCGTAGCGCCTGAAATACAGATAGTGGTAGTACCAGATCCACGTGAATGTGGCGAACGTCGCGACGAACGCCGGAAACTGAGCCAATGTCGCCAGCAACTCGTCACCACGTGTCGGAACGTCGGTCGCCACGACAAGCAATGCGAGAGCGAACGCGAACACGGCGTCACTAAACTGCTCCAGCCGCGTCGCATCCCCCGCGCGCCACCGAAACCCGGACTTCTCGACCGCTCGTTTGGCTGCAAGCCGATCCCGAATGGACAATGCTCCTCCGAAGGATGCCTAACGCCGCGTCAGTGTACCGCAACTATACGTGTCGCGCCAGTCCAAAGTGTCACTCATATGCACGCGCGCCATCGAGGTCCCGCGACTTGCTCAAGGGACCCGGAATGCAGGACGACAGCCGCGCCTTCGATTCGGGCGCTGTTTTACCAGGCCAGCCGCATCCTCATCAGCGCGCCGAGCACCTGCACGGTCTTCGGTTCAAGTCCGGCGCTCAGCGACGGCGTGCGCGGTTGAAAGCGCGTTTCAAACGTCCCGCGCAGCGTGAACCGCTGGCCGATTCGGCGTTCCACGAGCGCGCCAGGGAGTGCCAGAGACGGACGCACCCGACCTAGGACAAACGTATGGCGATCCGCATATTTGCCGATTTCGATCTCCGTCCCGCGCAACAACGTCTGAAAGCCACCTAACGAGAGATCTGCTGGAAGTTCCGCGGGTGTGATGTTGAGAACATCCGCCCCCGTCGCTCCCGCCAGGTCGCGCTTCGCCTCTTCCACGAGGGCGCCGAGAGCGATCGCGCCGAGCTGCCGTCTGGCCAGAGCAGCGACGCTCCCGGCGAGCGACGATCCACCCTGGCCGCCACCTTCCAGTCCACTCCCGGCAAACTGCAACAACGACGACGACGACTGACCGAATGCCAGAAAGGCGATCAGGTCGGACTGAGAAAGCGACGGCTGCGCATCGCTTTCGAGCGAGATGTTGGGGCGCTTCAGAGTGCCGCCGAGCACGACTCGAATTTCCAGCGGCGGCCGACCCGCCTGACGAACTTCGTGCTCAGCGAGCACCTGCAGGACGGGGTTCGGATCAGGCTCTCCAGTAAATCGCACGGAGCCGCGCGTCACCGTGAAGCGCTTCCCCATGAACGTGTAGTCGCCTTGATCCGTGTACAACGCGCCGCTCACGGCGACTTCGCCGTTCGTCGTCGGATCCATACGCAGCCGCACGTTCCCGTACACTTCGATGTTCGCATCCGACGAGCGCGCGAATACGCCGCGGCGCACCTCGACGTCCGTGTTGAGCCGCAGATTGCGCATGAATCTGGATGGCGGCGCCACATCCAGGCTGCGCGCCGTCGCGGTATCGATCACCGAAAAGATCGCCGGATCTTCCGTGTTGATGATGTCCATCCGCGCCGGATCGGGGATGGACACGACGCCGTGACGCACGAGCACTGAGCCGGCGATGCTCAACGAGTCAATCGCGCCCTCGACTTCGAGGTTCGTGTCGGCGATGAGAGAGCCGCGCGCGTCGCGGAGAACGCGTGCCCGCGAGGCTTCGAGGGTAAGATCGAGCACAGGCCGGTCCAGCTCGGCCAAGACGATTGTACCACGGCCCTTCAGCGGTCCCTCGGCGAATCCACCTAACGAGTCGACCACGAGCGTATCGCCGGCCATGTGCAATCGCCCCACCACGTTCTCGACCGTGACGCCATTCGCGGCCACGCCGACGTGCTGCGCGTCCAGACCGAGCGCGCCAGCAAAGCGCGGCTGCTTCCACGTCCCCTCGACGCTGACGCGGCCGTACGCTCGTCCGCTGATCGAGGTGATCTGTTCGGTAAACTCCGCGATTGGAGATAGCGGGATGCTGTCACCCTCGATCGTTAGGGCCAGTGGCGCCTCGAGTAGCCGCGTACGAACGGAGTCGCCCAGAGACAGATCGATGGGCACGGTCCCTGTGATTCGCGCCAACTCGCCGTTGTTCAGGCGATTGACACGCCCGTCGAAGGCGAGCGACCGCTCGTCGTAATCGAGCCGCGCATGAAGCTCTGGGAACACCGTGCCTGCGTAACTTGGCTGCACCACGTCGACGCTCGCGTTGATTCGCGGAGACTCGCGCGTCCCTTCCACGACCGCGCGCACCGTCGCTTTGCCGTCGGCCGACAGGTCGCTCTGCAAGAGTGTGAGCCACGGTGCAATGCGCAAACTGTCGATTGCCAGCTCGAGCCGTCCCGGATCCGCGTCAGGCATTTCCCCGTTAATGAAGATGCGGCCGCCGCCGTTGCTATTGGCGTTGCGCAGCTCCAACGAGTCGATCGTGATGCCCTGTCCGCGCCAGCTGATCGTGCTCGGGCGCGTCGCGAGCCACGCAGTGGAATCAAAACGAAGCCTAACGTCGCGCAACCGCACTTCACCCTCGCCCGTGCGGAGTGCGTATTCGGCTTCTACACGATACTCCGCCGTGTCTCCAGGAAACATCACGATCCTGACGTCGCCTTCGCCGCGTTCATAACGGCCGCTGAAGCGAGTGCTGTCGAGGGCGAAACCGGCAGCGCGCAACGAATCCACATCACCTTCGACGACGAACGAGTTGTTAGGCGTCCCCGCGTCGACCCAGCGGCCATCGACTCGCCCAGCGCCGACGTAATTTCCGCCCCACACCAAACCCGGGGTCTCGATGAGACCGGTCATGTTGAAGCGTCTCACATTGCCGGTCGCTTCACCGGCCATGGCAATCGAGCCGGCAATTGAATCGCGCGGTATCGGCGGAATGCGTGGTAACTCTGGACTCGGTGGTTCTGGGCGCGCCCGCAGCGAGGCGGCAAGTTGCGCCGCGGGGTTGTCGCGTATCTCGGCAGCGCGGCGCAATGAGTCACGCCTCTGCTGCATGCGTGCAATCCGAGCACCGATGAGCGGCCGCGCCTCGACCAGTCCGGTATCTCCGGTCGCGATCCACCGCGTTAGGCCCGCGAGATCATTCACGACGGCGCTGTATCGCAGCGTTCCGTCGCGTCCTTCAACAAGGCCGAAGCTGCCAGCGGCGTTGAGCGCACCGAATCCCGTGGCTGCCACGAGCGTGTCGAGCGTCGCTGCCCCGTTCTGCGCCGACGCGCGAAGCACCACATCCCGAAACTCGGCGCTGTCGACCACGAGAAGTTGGAGGTTGGCGTCGATGCGCCCGTCCATCGTTGCGAGCTGCGTACCGCGGCCATCGAGTGTGGTCGTCCCCCGCACCGTTGTGGTGGGGGCAGCCGGCACGATGCGCTTGATGTCGAGGCCGGCGACGATCACGCGCGCATTGTACGTCGGTACGCCACCGTTAGGTGTGCGATAGTTCCCCTCGACATGCACCGTGGCCGTGTCAGGTAGCTCGAGATCGAGCAAAACGGTCAAAGCCCGCGGCGTACCGCTCAGCCGTCCGGTACCGAGCACGGTTCCCCGGAAATCGGTTTTCGGCGCGAAGCGCTCAGCCAGCTCGAGCGACACGGGCATGAAGCGCATGCCGACCACCATGCGCATGCCGGCGCTGGGCGTCAGGTACGCATTCCCTTCGACGCGAGACACGATCCCGGAGTCGTTATGCACCAGCCGGTATGGCCCACCAATCTGCCCAGCCGTCGATCCGCTGAGCGTCGACTCGAGGCGTACGGTCCCTCCGATTTTGGGGTCCGATCCGAATTCACGAAGCAGACTCACAGGTACGCCGTCACCCGTTAGCGCCAGGCGTCGCGCGACGAGCCCTTCGCCAAATCCCACGCCGCCGCGCGCAATGACACGAAACGCGGCATGGCGCACGGGATCGAAGAGCACGTTCGCGTTCAGCTGCATGGCGTCCGGAGCGCCGGCCATCGCGACCCGCCCCGTTAGGTCACCGGCCACTGGCACTTCAACTCCCGGCGCCAGCCGTTCGATGAGTGTCGTTGGGAGAGCCTCGACCGTTAGGTCTGTGTCGAGAAAACTCGTGGCCGTGTCGTCCACGACGAGGCCCAGTCTACCTCGCTACGTCGTGCGCTCGCTGTG
>JBFMFA010000130.1:0-7641 GCA_040753195.1 Gemmatimonadota bacterium
TTGTTCGCCCACAGCTCGTCGAAGTCAACCGCAAGGAAGACAACGCGAACTGGGCCGAATTCCGGCTACAACCACTCGAACGCGGCTACGGCCACACGTTAGGCAACGCTATGCGGCGCATGTTGCTGTCGTCGCTACCCGGCGCTGCCGTCTGGGGCTTCCGCATCGACGGCGTCGTGCACGAGCACCAGACCATCGTCGGCGTGGTCGAAGACGTGCACCAGATCATCGGCAACCTCAAAACGCTCGTCCTCACGCTCCCGGGCGACGTCGACGAAGCCGTCATCCGTATCCACAAGTCGGATGCGGGTCCCGTCCTCGCTGGCGACGCTGAGCTGACTTCGGCGGCGCGCGTCGTCAATCCGCAGCACCACCTCTTCACGCTCCAGGACTCGCGCGACATCAACATCGAGCTCTACGTGAATAAGGGCCGCGGCTACGTCGAAGCCGATCAGCATGACGTCGATCGCGGCCTGCCGGTAGATCTCGTCCGCATCGACGCCGTCTATAATCCCGTACGGCGTGCCAACTTCACCGTGGCTGAAACGCGCGTTGGCCAGCGCACCGACTACGATCTGCTCACCTTGACAGTCGAGACCAACGGCACCGTCTCGCCGGAAGAAGCGGTCAGCTACGCCGCCGCGCTCGCGCAGACGCACTTCCAGTACTTCGCCTCCTTCGGTTCACACTCGTCGGCTCCGGTCGGCAGCGGTGGCGAAGGGAGCAACGCCGATGCGCAGCGTTTGGCGTCGCTCTTCAAAACGCCGATCGATGCGCTGGAACTCAGCGTGCGCTCGGTGAACTCGCTCAAGAATTCCAACATCCGTTCGTTAGGCGATCTGGTACGTCAGACCGAAAACCAGATCCTGCAGGTCAAGAACTTCGGCAAGAAGTCGCTACAGGAGATCGCTGATCTGCTCGAGCGCGAAGGCCTCAATTTTGGTATGCGCTACGAGGAGAATGGCGAAGGGGTGCGCATCATCGACTGGGGTACACCCCCAAGCCGTGCGGCCGCGCAAGCGCCGGACGAGGAAGAGGAGTAATCGTTATGCGACACCGCAAAGGTGGTCGACAGTTACGGCGCACGAGCGAGCAGAAGCTCGCGCTCCTGCGCAACCTTGCGACGTCGCTCATCGAGAGCGGCGGCATCGAGACGACAGAAGCCAAGGCGAAAGAGCTACGCCCCTTCGTGGAGCGGCTCATCACCAAGGCCAAGTCCGGCACGCTGCACGATCGCCGGCTCGCGTCGCGCCACATACAAAAGCGCGAAGCGGCTGACAAGCTCTTCAAAGAAGTCGGGCCCCGTTTCCTCAAGCGCCCCGGCGGCTATACGCGCATCCTCAAGACGCGCGCACGCAAAGGCGATGGCGCCGAGATGGCGCGCATCGAACTGATGCCGGAGTAAATCACCATGAGCATCAATCGCAATCGCTGCTACGTGTGCCACAAAGGCGTGACCTTCGGGAACAACGTCTCGCACGCGAACAACAAAACGCGCCGAGTCTTCAAGCCCAACCTTCAGGTGATGCGCGTGGTGCACGAAGGAAAGATCGTCCGCGTGCGGGTCTGTACCCGCTGTCTGCACGCCGGCAAGGTGAAGCGTGCGCCGCGTGGCAGGGTAGCCGCCGCCTAACGTGGCGCATCTCTGTATCCGGACAGCGAGAGGGAGCGCCAAGGGCGCTCCCTCTTTTTGTATCCGAGCATGGGGTCAGACCCGTTGAATCGGACCGCACTGATTACCGGCGTCTCGGGTCAGGACGGGTCCTACCTCGCCGAGTTGCTTCTCGAGAAGGGGTATCGCGTGGTGGGTACCTCGCGCCGCGGAGCAGACGCTGCGGGGAGCGAAAATCTTCGACTGATCGGCGATCGCCTAACGATCATCGCGGCCGACCCCGGCGAGCCCGATTGGGCGACCCGAACGCTCGCTCAGCTGCCGGCCGCGCCGGAGGAGATCTATCACCTCGCCGCACAGAGCATCGTGCCGCGCGCCTGGGAGGACCCAGTGGGCACGGCGAACGTCGTTGCGCTGGGGACGCTGCGGTTGCTCGAAGGCGTAAGGCGGAAGGCGCAAGGCGCAAAAGTTCTCGTGGCTGGGTCCAGCGCGATGTTCGGCGATCCTGCCGAAACGCCGCAACGCGAAAGCACGCCATTTCGCCCCCTCGACCCTTACGGCGCCGCAAAGGTTTTCGCGCACACCATGGCGGGTCAATACCGCCACGCACACGGACTGTATGTCGTCGGTGCAATTCTCTTCAACCACGAAAGCCCGCGGCGCGGCGCGGAATTCGTCACACGCAAGATCACGCAGGCCGTTGCCCGGATCGTTCAGCGTGATTCCGGACCGCTCACGCTGGGCAGTCTGGACGCGCGACGTGACTGGGGCTTTGCCGGGGACTATGTCGATGCGATGTGGCGCGCCTTGCAGCGCGACGCGCCGCGCGACTACGTGATTGGGACTGGTGTGACGCACAGCGTGCGCGACTTCTGCGAGCGAGCTTTTGCGGCTGCGGCGCTAGATTATCGCGCGCACGTGAAAGTGGATGAGCGCTTCCTTCGCCCATCTGACGATCGCGTGCTGGTCGCCGACGCCTCGCGTGCTCGAGATGAGTTGGGATGGACGCCGCACGTATCGTTCGATCAGATCGTCACCATGATGCTGGAAGCGGATATTGAGCGGTTGGCAAGTCAACCACAACGCACTACGCATAACGCCTAACTATCAACTATCAATTAGTTGTTAGATGCCCCGTCGCTCCGATATCCACCGCATCCTCGTGATAGGCTCCGGCCCGATCGTCATCGGGCAGGCGGCCGAGTTCGATTATTCGGGCACGCAAGCCGCCCGCGCGCTGCGCGAGGAAGGGTACGAAGTCATCCTCGTGAACTCGAATCCGGCGACGATCATGACGGATCCGGAGATCGCACAGCGCACGTACATCGAACCGGTCACCCCGGCGTACGTCGAGCTGGTGATTGCGCAAGAACGTCCGGATGCGTTGCTCCCTACGATGGGCGGGCAGACGGCGCTGAATGTGGCGATGGCGCTCTCGCAGACTGGGGTGCTCGAGAAGTACGGCGTTGAGCTGATCGGCGCGAAAGCGCGAGCCATCAAAGTCGCCGAAGATCGCAAAGAGTTCGCCGAGGCGATGCGGCGCATCGGCCTCAAATGCCCGGAGGGGCGCACTGCCACGACGCTGACCGAAGCGTTGGAGATCGCGGAAGAAACCGGCTATCCGGCGATCATCCGCCCCTCGTTCACGTTAGGCGGATCCGGCGGCGGTGTGGCCTACAACCGTGAGGAGTTCGAGGACATCGTCAAGCGCGGCCTCGCCGAGTCGCCGGTCACCCAGGTGCTCATCGAGCGCTCCTTGTTAGGCTGGAAGGAGTTCGAGCTCGAGGTGATGCGCGACTTCGCCGACAACGTGGTGATCGTCTGTTCCATCGAAAACATCGATCCCATGGGCGTGCACACGGGCGACTCGATCACCGTGGCTCCGGCGATGACGCTCACCGATCGCGAGTATCAAGTGATGCGCGATGCCGCGTGCGCGGTGATCCGTGAGATCGGCGTAGAAGCCGGGGGCTGTAACATCCAGTTCGCGATCAACCCGCGCGACGGCGACATGGTCGTCATCGAGATGAATCCGCGTGTCTCGCGCTCCTCAGCGCTCGCGTCGAAGGCGACGGGTTTCCCAATCGCACGTATCGGCGCTAAGCTCGCCGTCGGCTATCGTCTGGACGAGATCCCCAACGACATCACCAAGACTACTCCGGCGTCGTTTGAGCCCGTGCTCGACTATGTGGTGGTGAAGTGCCCGCGCTTTGCCTTCGAGAAATTCGCCAAGGCGGACCCCCGCCTAACGACCCAGATGAAGTCAGTCGGCGAATCGATGGCGATCGGCCGCACGTTTAAGGAAGCGTTCCAGAAAGGGTTGCGGGCGTTGGAGAACAACCGCGCCGGGTGGGTCGTCGCCGATCGGTATCAGGACGACCGTCTGCCGGACGAGAGTATCGAGTCGTTGCGCGCCGCCCTGCGGCAGCCCACGCCGGAACGCATCTTCCAGCTCAAACGCGCGTTGCTGGCCGGTGTGTCGATCGATGATCTGTACGAACTCACGGCGATCGATCCGTGGTTCCTCTGTCAGATGCAGGAGCTGATCGCGGCGGAAGCGCAGTACGCCGCGCTCGCGAGCGTCGGTGCCGACGACGTGCGCGAGATGAAGCGCATGGGCTTCTCTGACCGTCAGCTGGCGCACCTTCGCGGCGAAACCGAGTTAGCCGCGCGCGAGCGACGTTGGGCGTTAGGCGTGCGTCCTGCATACAAGATGGTGGATACGTGTGCCGGCGAGTTCCCGTCTAGCACGCCATACCTGTACAGCAGCTACGACGAAGAAACCGAGGCCCCGAAGACCGGACGAAAGTCGGTCATCATCTTGGGCAGCGGTCCCAATCGCATAGGGCAGGGGGTGGAATTCGATTACTGCTGTGTGCGCGCCGTGATGGCGCTGCGTGAGCAGGGGTACGAGGCGATCATGATCAACTCGAACCCGGAGACCGTCTCCACGGACTACGACATCTCCGACAAGCTGTACTTCGAGCCGCTCACGCTCGAGGACGTGCTCGAGATCGTCCAGCGGGAACAGCCGTTGGGCGTCATCGTGCAGCTTGGGGGTCAGACACCGCTCAAGCTGACGCGCCCGCTCGAAGCGGCTGGGGTGACGATTCTCGGTACGTCGCCCGACGCGATCGACATCGCCGAGGACCGGCGCCGTTTCGAGCAGATCGCGCGCGAACTGGGGATCCGTCAGCCGGAAAACGGCACGGCGACCAGCGTGGATGAGGCGATTGCCGTTGCGCGGCGCATCGGCTATCCCGTTCTGGTGCGGCCGTCGTACGTGTTAGGCGGACGCGCCATGCAGATTGTGTACGACGACCCGACGCTACGCGAATACTTCGAAGTCGCGGCGCGCGTGAGCGAAGAGCGGCCGGTGCTTATCGATTCATTCTTGGAGGATGCGTTCGAAGCGGACGTCGACGCGTTGTCGGATGGAACGGACGTCGTCATCGGCGGTGTGATGCAGCACATCGAGGATGCGGGCATACACTCGGGAGACTCGGCCTGCGTACTTCCGCCCTACCTCATCAGCGAAAAAGCCATCGCCACGATGAAGGAGCACACGATCGCGCTGGCCAAGGCGTTAGGCGTCGTTGGTCTAATCAACGTACAGTACGCGGTGAAGCATGGCGTCGTCTACGTGCTGGAAGTGAACCCGCGGGCGAGCCGCACCATTCCGTTCGTTTCCAAGGCGATCGGCGTGCCGCTGGCTTCCTACGCCGCTCGCGTTATGCTCGGCGAAACATTGGCCAGCCTCAATTTCACCGAAGAAGTCGTCCCCAGCTTCGTTTCGGTGAAAGAAGCCGTCTTCCCATTCAACAAGTTCCGCGAATTCGATCCGGTGCTGGGCCCGGAGATGCGGTCCACCGGCGAGGTCATGGGAATCTCGACGTCCTTTGGGAGCGCGTTTGCCAAGGCGCAGCTGGCGGCCGATAACTCGCTCCCTACGGAGGGCGCGATTTTCGTCTCAGTGAATGACCTGGATAAGGCGGGAGTCGTCCCCATAGCTGGCCGCTTCCACGAGATGGGCTTTACGCTGTACGCGACCGAAGGCACGGCGCGGTATTTCCGCGGGAAGGCCATTCCCGCGAAGGTTGTGCGCAAGATCCACGAAGGAAGACCTAACGTCACTGACCTCATGCGCAACGGCGACGTGCAACTGCTCATCAATACCCCGTTGGGCAAACACGCCCAGGCGGACGACTATTCGATGCGTCAGGTGGCCATCTCCAGCCGTATCTCGTACACGACCACGCTCTCGGCGGCGCGCGCGGCGTGCGACGCCATTCTTGCGCTGCGGTCGCGACCTCCGGCCGTGAAGGCGTTGCAGGACTGGCATGCGGAGATTGCGCAGCAACTGACGACGGAGATGCGCTAGTGCCGAAAGCGTTCGTGCACGAATCGTCCTACGTGGACGAAGGCGCCGTGATTGGCGACGACAGCAAGATCTGGCACTTTAGCCATATCATGAAGGGTGCCGTGATCGGTCAGCGCTGCAATCTGGGTCAAAATGTCGTCGTTATGCCGGGGACAAAAATCGGCGACAATTGCAAGATCCAGAACAACGTGTCGATCTACGAGGGCGTGGAGCTGGAAGATGACGTCTTCTGCGGGCCCAGCATGGTGTTCACGAACGTCATCAATCCGCGCAGCGAGGTGTCGCGCAAACACGAGTACATGAAGACGCTCGTGAAGCATGGCGCGTCGATCGGGGCCAATGCGACGATCGTCTGCGGCGTCACGTTAGGCGAGTACTCCTTCGTTGGAGCGGGAGCGGTTGTGACGCGCGACATCAAGCCGTTCGCGCTCGTCGCGGGCGTGCCGGCGCGTCAGATCGGTTGGATGTGTCGCTGCGGCGTTCGGCTTCCGGCTCCAACGGATAACGCGCGCCTCACTTGCGCGGCGTGCGGTCGCGAGTATTCGCTCCAGAACGGTCAACTCGTGCCAAACGGCGAATGACGACCGGGCCCAGTGAGTTCCGCATCGCGCTCGTGGGATGCGGGCGCATCGCGCATACGCACTTCGAAGCGCTGACAAAGGTGCCCGGGCTGCGCCTAACGGCCGTCTGTGACGTCCTGGCGGATCGCGCGAAAGCGGCGGGCCAGGAGGTCGGTGTGCCGTCGTACACATCCTACGAGAAGATGCTCGCCGAGGCTGAGTGCGACGTGGTGACCATATGCACGCCATCGGGACTGCATCCGCAGCATGGCATCATGGCGGCGAAGGCGGGGAAGCACGTCGTGTGCGAGAAGCCTATGGCGATCACGCTTTCGGCGGCCGACGATCTCGTGCAGACGTGTGATGATCTCGGCGTGAAGCTGTTTGTCGTGAAGCAGAATCGTCTCAATCCGGCGATACAGCTGCTCAAGCGCGCCGTGGATCGCGGGCGTTTCGGGCGCATTTATCTCGCGAATACGACCGTTAGGTGGACGCGTCCGCAGGAGTACTACGATCAGGCTCCCTGGCGCGGGACGTGGGAGTTCGACGGCGGTGCCTTCATGAATCAGGCGTCACATTACGTGGACCTGATTCAGTGGCTCGTCGGTCCGGTCGAGTCCGTAATGGCGAAGACGGCGACGTTGGCACGTAAGATCGAGGCGGAAGACACCGGCGCGGCGATCCTGAAGTTCCGGTCGGGTGCGTTAGGCATCATGGAGGTGACGATGCTCACGTACCCCAAGAACCTGGAAGGGTCGATCACGCTGCTCGGCGAACACGGAACCGTGAAGATCGGTGGTACGGCAGTGAACCGCGTGGAGCACTGGCAGTTCGCCGACTACGACGACGATGACAAGTTGATCGAACAGGCGGCGACAAGCCCGCCTAACGTGTACGGCTTCGGGCACGAAGCGTATTACAAGAATGTGCTAGCGGTGCTGCGCGGCGAAGCACGTCCGGACACGGACGGTCGCGGTGGTCGCAAATCGTTGGAGATCATCCTCGGCGTCTACGAATCGGCGAAGACGGGGCGGGAGATTCCGCTGCCGCTGCGAGGGACGATGTAATGCGGCGAAGTGACTGAGTCG
>JBFMFA010000131.1:0-7589 GCA_040753195.1 Gemmatimonadota bacterium
GTCGGCCGCCAAACGTTCCAGCGGCTCGCGCTCGAGAATGGTCTGGTCGTTTCCGAGGTAGTCGAAGATGCCCGGTTCGAAGACGAAGAAGCCGCCGTTGATCCAGCCGGCTTCGGCTTGCGGCTTCTCGGTAAACTCCGCCACACGGTCGCCATCAAGCGTTAGGCCGCCGAAGCGCGCCGGAGGGCGCACGGCCGTCACCGTCGCCAGCTTCCCGTGCGCCTGATGGAACCTAACGAGCTCACGGATGTTCACGTCGGAGAGACCGTCGCCGTACGTGACCATAAACGCGCCGTTCGCCAGGAACGACTTCAAGCGCTTCACGCGACCTCCGGTCATCGTATCGAGCCCGGTGTCGACCAGGCCGACCTTCCAATCGAGTCGGCTTCCTTGCACGACGTCCACCGCGCCGGATTTCAGATCGACGAAGAAATCGCTGTCATGCAGCGAATAGTCGTTGAAGTACGCCTTGATGTACTCGCCCTTGTAGCCGCACGCGATGAGGAACTCGCGAAAGCCGTGCGCCGCGTAGAAATGCATCAGGTGCCACAAAATCGGCCGGCCGCCGATCTCGACCATCGGCTTCGGGCGTGTCCCCGTTTCTTCGGCGAGGCGAGTGCCCCGACCGCCGGCCAGAATGACGACGCGCATCGATCAGACGATGACCGGTGCCGGGACGGGGATGATGAAGCGTCCCCCCTGATCGCGATACGCCGACTGCTGCTGCATGATCTCATCGGCGAAGTTCCAGGCCAGAATCAACACGTAGTCGGGACGGTCGCGCTGCAACTTCTCGACGGGCATGACGGGGATGTGCATCCCCGGCGTTAGGCGTCCCACCTTGAGTGGATTCTTGTCGACCGTGTAAGGCACGAGCGTGCTATCGATGCTGCAGTAGTTCAGCAGCGTGTTTCCCTTGGCCGGCGCTCCGTATCCCGCGACCGTCTTGCCTTGCGATCGCAACTGCTCGAGCATGAGGCGCAACTCGTGCCGGTTGCGAGCGACCATGCTCGCCCACTCATGCCACGTCGCGTAGTCGGAGAGTCCGCGCGCGTCTTCCTCGCGCATCATCGCCGCGGGACCGCTCTGATGCGTGCCACCTTTTCTGAAGAACACGCGCAGCGAGCCACCGTGCACCGGCACGCGGTCGACGTGTTCGATCGACAGACCAGCGGCTTCAGCCAGTCGAGCAAGACTCGTCACGGTGAAGTAACAGAGATGCTCGTGATAGATCGTGTCGTATTCGAGCCGCTCGAGCATCTCGCGCGCGTACGGTACCTCGACGACGCCGAAGCCGTCGTCGGCAAGCAGCGTGGCGAACCCCCGCAGGAAGTCGCGCGCGTCGTCGACGTGCGCGAGAACGTTATTGCCGATCACCGCGCGCGCCGCGCCATGCGTTGAACGAATCTCGGTCGCGACCGCGTTTGTGAAAAAACGATTGTCCGTCGGAATTCCACGCTCGACGGCCATCGCCGAGATGTTCCGAGCCGGCTCGACGCCCAGCACCTTGGCGCCCAGCTCTTTGAAACAGGCAAGCAGCGAGCCGTCGTTGCTGGCCGCTTCGATGACAAGCTCTCCAGGTTTGAGCGAGAGACGGTCCGCCACCGCCTTTGCATAACGAGTATTGTGTTCGGCGATCGTCGACGACGTGCCGGTCACGTAGATGTAGTCGGAGAAAAGCACCGACGGATCGATCACGTCGGCAAGCTGCACGAGGGAGCACGTCTCGCAGAAATACACGTCCAGCGGGAAGAACTGCTCGGCTGCGGTCTCGGCGTGGTTGCGCGGGAACGCGTTCGCCAGCGGCTGGGGGCCTAACGCGAGAAAACGGCGCAGCGTATCGGCGGCGCAGGCGCGGCAGGTCGTGCGCTTGCGATGCACCAGCGTCGGCGTGAGCGCCGGCGAAGCGATCGGCGTTGGGTGCGAGGGACGCGCCGCGGCCATGCTCATGCGGCACCCACCACGTTCACATCGCTCCCGCGTCGCGCGGCCCGGCGCCAGCTGCGCAGCTCACCGGAGAAACGGAACTCGAGCAGCTTGGTGAAGAACTCCCAGCATGTCGACGCGCGCACGTGTGAAAGGCCATTCCCGCGGGCGCGGGCGAAGACGTTGTACTCCAACACGCGGACGCCCAGGTAGTGCGCCTTGATCATGATCTCGGGATCGAGCAGCCACTGACGCGACTGCAGCTGCATCCGCAGCAACACGTCGCGGGGGAGGAGTTTCGGCAGACCGTTGATATCGAGCGAAGCGACGCCGGGGAAGAGGGCCCGGAAGAAAACGTTGTACGCAATGGAGACGAGCTTTCTCGTTAGGCCGTCCATGCGAAAGCGACGCCGCGCTTTGGCGAGCACCGCCTGGCCGGAAGCCACCGCGTCTTCGTACAAGCGCACAGCGTCTTCTGCGTCGACCTGGCCGTCGGCCGGGACAATCCCGACCCACCTGGCGCGCGCGTGTGGAATCCCGGCGAGTATTCCGTTCCCGTAGCCGATGTTCACTTCGACGCGCACCGGCTGCACCACGCCAAGCTCGGACGCCAGACCACGCAGGATCTCACCCGTCCGATCGCGCGAGCCGTTATCGACGGTGATCAGTTCGAGGCGATGCCCGGCGCGTTCAAACGCGGAAACAAAACGACGAACGGTCTGAGCAACGACGGCCTCCTCATTGTAGCAAGGCATGACAAACGACACGTCGGGGCCTGCGCCCGTATCGGGCGACCGGGTCCCGGATTCGCTCGTGCGACCTGAGGCCAACGGAGTACTCATGCCTGGGGAAGAGGCAGCGATAGAGAATGTGCGTGCGCGGACGCACGCGGAAAGGCAAAGCAGGTGCCCGTTGTAGGACGCATGTTGCGCCAGCGCTTAACACTAAGCAGTCGAACCACTTGGCGCGTCTGGGCGTGGTGGCACGAAGGGTTACGGCATGGCACCCCCCGCGGCGCATGTCGTGTGTGCGCGACACGCTGCCAAGCCGCACACGGCGGCAAGGCCTCGTAGCAAAACGTGTCAGCCCAGCGCCCACGCGGCTATCCTCGCGGCCCGCAACGCTTTGCACCCAGGAACCGACAGGACTCGCGCGGCGCAAACCGGTCCGCGTGTATGTCCCAACACCGGGCACTGTGATTGCGCACCCGGGCGCAGCCATACCGGCGCGCCAGCTATTGTTCGCGCGCGCCGAGTACGTCGGCGCTGAAAGCGCAGCGCCACCCACACTCAGACTCTCAGGTCGTGCGCGTCCGGCTCTTCTTCACCGCTTGGATCGTGTTCTCGCTGCACTTTGCGACGGACTTCGTGCGCGAGCACTTCCTCGTGATGAGTATGGTGGAAGACCGCTCCTTCGACCTCACGAAGTACTATCGGCTGCACGAGGACATCTTCGTGAACCCACCTAACGCACCGGTGCAGGGGGTTCACCACGGGGCCAATCCCGGAATCTCGATGCTGGCTGCGGTACCGTACTTCTTCACGCGGCCTTTCGTCGACCGGATCGTCGCGCGGCAGCTCGCCACTCGTCAGGCGCGTGGGGATACGAGCGCCGTGTACGAGGACCCGCGGCAGGCACGCGTGCGCTTCTACCGGGAGTCGGTCGCGCGCGGCCTGGACGTGCGCTTTGGACTCGTCGGTATCATCACGATGGTGCTGTGTATGGCGCCGCTCTCCGCGTTAGGCGTCGTCATCATGTTCATGCTGCTGCGCGGCGCGGGCCTGGCCGACAAACTGAGCGCCTGGCTGGCACTGCTGTACGCCTTCGGAACGCCTATCCTGTTTCGCACCGCGTATCTGAACCAGAACCTCGCTGTGGGCGTCGCCGCGTTGACTGCATTCCTGCTGCTGTGGAATCCGGCGAACGCGGTGAACATCCGGCCGGCGCGCCGCCTGATCCTCGCGGGGTTGGCCGGCGGCTTTGCGTTCTTGTGTGATTATTCAGGTGCGCTCGCGACAGGGCTGCTGGGACTCTACGCGATCGTCCGCGGCCGCGACCCCGACTCCGGTTTCGGGAGCGCCTGGCGCGCCGCGTTAGGCTACGGTGTCGCCGCCGGCCTCATGGTCCTCGTCCTCTGGTTCTACCAGTGGGCCGCCTTCGGGAATTTCATTCTGCCGCCGCAGCACTGGATGCCGGCTGCGCAGCGTCACAGCGAACTGGGTTACCAGGGAATAACCGGTCCCTCGGCAGAGCTGTTCGCGATGCTGCTGTTCCATCCGTCCTTCGGCCTTTTCATCACGGCGCCCCTACTGATTCTGGCGTTAGGCGCACCGCTCGTCGCCTGGCGACGCAAGAGCTTCATGCCGACGCGCGATCTGTCCTTCTGTGTCATCCTCTCGCTTGCGTTCATCGTCTTCTTCGCGTCGGTTCAGTACACGCGGCTGCAGGGAAATACGGGTGTCCGCTATCTCATCCCCATCGTCCCGTTCATGTTCATCGCCGCTGCGGTCACACTGCTGCGCCTCCCGAAGCTCGTGGCGTGGCCCATCGTGCTCGTCGCGATCACGGTCGGTTGGTCGCTCGCAATGGTGCGCCACCAGTTCGGTGTG
The DNA here is from genome assembly GCA_040753195.1 of Gemmatimonadota bacterium. Lineage (GTDB taxonomy): Bacteria > Gemmatimonadota > Gemmatimonadetes > Gemmatimonadales > Gemmatimonadaceae > DASYRX01. Next base: position 4,536 of record JBFMFA010000131.1, read on the forward strand.
CACAACAACGTCATCCGCGTCTTCATAGAAGGGCTGCAGCTCCCCTGGCTCTCGACGCTCGGCCGTATGGCCCGGCAGTACGCGCCATGGCTCGACGGACGTCCGTCGGCGATCCCGGCCATGCTCTTCACGGCCGCCGTCATTGCAGGCATCTGGCTCATCAGACGCCCGCGCGAACCGCTCGCGAGCCTCGCGGCTGTCCCTTCCGCACGGTCGCGCACCGACTCATGATGCAAGACCACCGCAGTCTTGCGAATCGCTCCTGCGCCGGCCTGAAGTGGCTCGGCATGGCCCCTGCTATCTCCGGCTAGTCGTTCGCGCTCCGGTTACCGCTTTCCCCCAAGGCATGGCGCTCTATCAGCCGAAAACGCAGAAGCCTCTGAATCCCGATCTACTGGTCGACGTCGCGATTCCAGTGCTCAATGAGGCGCACGTGCTCGAGAAGAGCGTGCAAACAGTGCGCGCGTTCCTGGCTGAAAACCTGCCATGTCGCTGGCGTGTCGTCGTCGTTGACAACGGGTCGACGGACGGGACTGACGCAGTGGCGCGTCGCCTGTCGCACACATACAGCGATGTTCAGTTCATCCAACTGCCGCAGCGCGGCCGCGGGCGAGCCCTGCGGCATGTTTGGACGCAGAGTGACGCCGACATCATGTGCTACACAGATGTCGACCTCTCCACCGAACTAGCCGCTCTTCCGAAAATGGTGCAGGCGATCGCGGTCGACGGATTCGACCTCGCCACTGGCTCGCGCCTCCTCCCGCAGTCAAAGACCACGCGCTCAGTCAAGCGCGAGTTCATTTCTCGCAGCTACAACGTCTTCGTGAAAGTCGTTCTGTGGACGTCGTTCAGTGATGCGCAGTGCGGCTTCAAGGCGATCAGCCGAAACGCGTGCGCGGCGCTCGTGCCGGAAGTTGAGGATCAGAGCTGGTTCTTCGACACGGAGCTGCTGACCCTCGCTGAAAAACGCGGCTTTCGCATCGCGGACATCCCGGTACGCTGGATCGAAGACGACGACAGCCGCGTGAAGATCGTGAAGACCGCTTGGGACGACATCAAAGGCGTCTTCCGCGTGCGCTGGAAGCTTCTGCGCGAGGTGTTTGTTCCGCGCGCGACGCCCGAAGAGCTGCTGAGCCGCCGCTCTACGCCGTAACACTTGCCCGCACGGCCTGGCGTAGTGATGCCGCTGGTGCCGTTTTGCATAACGGGAGGGAGTGGCTTCGTCGGCCGGCGACTCGTTGGCCGCCTCGCGGACCTCGGCGTCAGCGACGTCACGCTGCTTCTCCGCGACACGCGCAGGATGCAGGCGCAGTTCGCGCGGCCATCCTGGCGTTTTGTCGAGACTGACATCACGGGCCCAATCCCCGCCGACGCCGTGCCCCGCGGCAGCACCGTCATCCATCTCGCCTCGGCGACTGGGAGCGTAGCTCCCAAGATGATGCAGCGCGTGATCGTGGAGGGAACGCGCAACGTGCTTGCCGCCGCCGAGCGCGCCAACGCGCGGCATTTTGTGTACGTGAGCTCGATCGCGGCGGCGTATCGCGACAAACGTTCGGCACCGTATGCCACGAGCAAAGCCGAGGCGGAGCTGAGCGTGACTGGCGCGAAGATCCCGCACACGCTCGTTAGGCCGACGATGGTTTTTGGTGCCGGGAGTCCCAACCAGGCGGCTTTGCAGCGACTGGCGACCCTTGCGTTCCCGTTGCTTCCTGGTGAGGGTCATGTGCGTGTGCAACCGATTCACGTCGACGATCTCGTGGACGCGCTGATCTATCTAGCCGGATCCGCGCCCGTGGGGGCGTCGCCGGTGCCGGTCGGCGGTCCGACTCAACTGACGATGCGCCAGTTGTATGCGGCAATTCGGCGCGCGCACAAGCTCCCGGCGCGCGATCCGCGCACCCTCCCGTTGGAACCGATCCGCCGCGTGCTCGCACTGGTGGGAAGCCTCACGGCGTCACGCTTCCCGGTTAGCGCCGGCCAGTTTGTGGCGTTTGCCAACGATTCCACGGCGGACGATGTGCCGCGTGCCGTGCAGCTCCCGCCGCCGCGGATCTCTCTCGAGGAGATGCTCGCGCCCGGAGCGGATGCCTAACGAAGCGATGTGGCGCGCGGAGGCGCGTACCTTCGCTGCGTATCTCGGCACGCCGCGCGTGCCGGCGGAAGTCGCCGATCGCTATCAGTCCATCGTGGCGACGTGGGACCGGCGCGGTTTCGATGCATGGCTCGGCAAAATCGCCGCGGCGGGTCCCCTCATGGCGGCACTAGCCGATGCGTACGCACGCCGCGTGCGCCCCTTCGGCGACCTCAGGCGCCGCCTAACGCTGATGCTCGCCCTGCTGGAATCGCACGGCGCTACGCACGCGCTGTACGACCGCGCGGTACCCACAAGTCCCGTGGTCGCGTGGACGCTGATCGCGTGGACGGGAAGCCTTTGGGCGCTGCGCACAATGCTCGCGTTCCTGCTTCTCGGCCCCGTGCACCTAGTCTCACGCCTCACGCGTCACGCCTCGCGCTCCTAATGGCCCGCCACCTCGTCATCGGCTCCGGCGCAAGCGGTGTGCATTACGCGCAGACCATCCTCGAGCGCGGCGAAGAGGTCACGCTCCTCGACGTCGGCTTCGAACGGCCGACGGCGCCGCATCCAGACGCCACGTTCGAGCAGCTGAAGGAGCGCGCGGACGATCCGCTGAGCACGTTTTTGGGAGCACGCGGCGAATACGTGGTTTATCCGGCGCCGAACTCGAAGCCGTACGGATTTCCACCTGACAAAGCGTATGTCTTCCGCCAGCCCGCGGTCTGGTCGTTACGCCAGCAGGGGTTCGACTCGCTCGTCTCCTTTGCGCGCGGGGGCCTGGCCGAAGCATGGACTGGCGGGTCGTACGAGCTGGACGAGCGCGACCTGGCCAGTTTTCCAATTTCGTTAGGCGATCTCCAGCCGCATTACGCAACCGTGGCGCGCCGTATTGGCGTGACCGGGGACCGCGACGACCTGGAGCGCTTCTCCCCCATGACGGCGCCGTACGACGCCCCCTTGGCTCTGGACGATCACTCGGC
>JBFMFA010000132.1:0-7582 GCA_040753195.1 Gemmatimonadota bacterium
CAGAAACGTCGCGATCAGGACCATGTTCAGGTAGAAACCGAAGACGCGCACGTACGCGGAGACGTACCGGATGAGCGCCAATTCCAGGAACAGGATCAGAAATGCATAGCCCGCAAGACGCATCGCGTTGATGCGCGTCTCATGCGGCTGACCGAACTCACTCAAAGGAGTTTCCGGGTGTAACTCGTTGGCCTGAAGACTCATAGGCGACTGGCCGCTCTCGACGAAGACTGGAGGTTTTGCCGATCCGTGGGTCCGTGATCGGGCACGAGCCAGACGAGCGACGAAGCCGGACGGTTACGTTAGGCTTACTTTTGCCGGCGCGGAGCGCGGCCCTTGGTCTTCGCGGGCCGTTTTGCAGCCTTGGCCTCTGTCTTCGCTGGCGCGGCGTCCTGGCCGAGCTTTTTCGGGGCGATCAAGCGATAGGCGTCGCGCAGCTGATCAGCCACGGCAGCCCAATCCACGTTGCTGTCGAGGTAGATCCCGACCCAGCCGGACGGTCCCACGTATGGAGGTTTGAAGTACCGGTTTGGCTCGGCCTTGATCAGCAGCTCCTGATCGACGTGTGTGGCTTTGCACCAGACCGCGTGCCGGCCGTCGCCATGATGATTCCCAGCGTTGGCGTACATCGCGAAGAGTTTGTCCTTCACGCGAAAGGTCGGCTCGCCCCAGGCGATCTTTTCGTGGGCTTCCGGAAACGACAGACAGATCTTACGAAGCTTGTCGAGAACGGGGGGCATGCCTAACGTCGAGACAACGAACGCTTTACGTCGCGCAACGCCAGCGCGGCGTGGGTGAGTCCGTACGTTTTGACCATGGCAAGTCTTTACCGCCGAGAACGCAAGGAGCGCGGAGGCGGCGCAGAGATGCGCACGTGGACTTTGACCACAGGTGATGCGCTCCTCAGCGTGCCTCTGCGTTCGCTGCGTTCTCCGCGGTTCACGAGCAGTTACTGAATGACTTTCTGCGTGCTGCCTAACGCAAACTTGGTGAGCCAGGCGTGCTCGCGGCGCACTTTGTCGACCTGGTGATAGTACTCGCCGAGACCGTGGCCTTCGCGCGGATAGAACACCAGCTCCACCGTCTTCCCGCGGTCCTTCAAGTTGCGGTAGTACTCCATCGGCTGGCCGATCGGCACGCGCTCGTCGTTGGCGCCATGCAGAATCAAGAGCGGCGTCGTGACCTTCGACGAGTACTGCACGGCCGAACGCGAGCGATAGAACTCCAGCGATTTGTTGTTCAAGGTGCCGTCGAGCTGCGGCATACCTTCGTAGAAGGTCCCGATGTACCCCGGAATGTCCGTGGTGCCGTACATGCTCTCCATGTTCACGAGCCCCGCACCCATCATGGCGGCCTTGAAGCGACTCGTCTGCGAGACAACCCACCCCGTCATGTAGCCACCGTAGCTCCAGCCGGTGACAGCCAGACGTGTCGAATCGGCAATTCCGCGCCGCACCAGCTCATCGACGCCGGTCATCACGTCGCGATAGTCACCACCGCCCCAGTCCTTGATGTTGGCGCGCATGAACTTCTCGCCATAGCCGGTGGAACCGCGCGGATTCGGATACAGGACGGCCCACCCCTGGCCGGCGTAGAACTGCCCGGGCGATCCCCAACCCGACTTGAAGCCGTTGGTGTGCGCACCTGTCGGTCCGCCATGCACGTCTACCTTGAGCGGCACTCGCTGACCCGGCTGATATCCCACCGGCTTCAGCAGAACGCCTTCGACAGTCCAGCCATCGGTGCTCTTCCACGTGATGACTTCAGTTTCGCCTAACGCGAAGTTGGCGACTTGCGGGTTGACGTTGGTGAGCTTCCGTGGATTGGCGAATGTCGGGCCGCTGACGTACACATCCGCCGGGGATTTGGGCGAGTCCATGGCGAAGGCAACGACGCTCTCGTCCTTGGAGTAGGACGGCTGCCGCAGCATCATCCCTTTGGTGATCTGCGTGTATTTCCCGCTCGGGACATCGTACGAAAACGCGGAAGGATAAACGCGATCCTGCGCCGCGAAGAGGATCTGCTTCCCATCCGCTGACCATCGCAGCGCACCAACGGAATAGTCGAACTGCGCGTTGCCGACGTTCTTCCCGGTCTTCGTCGCAATGTCATACAGGACGATCTGCGTGTTTCGCAGCGTGCGCGGATACATTCCGTCGGCGTTCGGCTTCCATTCTTCCGCCAGGGCGCCGAAGGCGAGCGTGCGGCCGTCCGGCGAGAAGACCGGCGTTCCCTGGATCGTCATGTTCGGCGGTTCGACAACCGGCTCCGACGTTTTCGTCGCGACCGTCACGATGATCGCGTCGCGGCGCTCGTCGCGGATGAGCGTCGTCGAGCGAACGAGCATCGTTAGGCGTGTACCGTCAGGCGACCAGTTCGGCGCTCCCTGCACCGTGTAGTCGCCGCTCGTCACCTTGGTCGCCTTTTTCGTCGCGACCTCGACGACCCACGCGTGCGTCATGCGCATGTCGCCTTCGAACGTCTTGGGATCGTCGCGCCGGCGGATCTTTGCGTCCTGCTCACGGGTCAACGAATCGACCGAGAGAAAGGCGATCTGCGACCCGTCGGGTGACCAGTTGTACGCATTGACGCCGTCCTTCACCGTCGTCAACTGCCACGCTTCGCCACCGTCCGCGCGCATAAGCCAGATCTGGTTGCGCGGCGCATCTTCCCCGGCGCCCGTTCCACGTGCGGCCGTAAAAGAGATCAGGCGGCCGTCGGGTGCCCACTGCGGGTTCGTTTCCCCGCGCTCACCGTACGTCAGCTGCCGCGCGTCGCCGCCTTCGGCGCTCACGATCCAGACGTGCGAGCGCATCTCGTGCCGGTCACCGCGACTCGTATCGCGCGCGGCCGGATGCTCCCAACCGGCTACGGTGAAGAGAATCTGCTTCCCGTTAGGCGAGATCGCGACGGCGCCGACATTCTTGATTTCCATCATGTCGTCGATCGTCATCGTACGCCCTTGGGCCTGGACGAACGAGGCGAACGTCAGCAGTACGCTTGCTCGCCAGATGTGGCGGACAAAAGAGGTCGATTGCATGCGGGTCTCCGGGAGGATCGTGCGGGGTTCTACGATGGCGGCCGGAAAGTCGCGGCGCCACTGGCAGTGCTAAAACGCTCGCGGATAACGCAGATGTGACGCGGATTTACGCGGATTCTGCCTCGGCAATCACACAGCATCCGCGACCATCCGCGTGGTTTCCGCGTCATCCGCGAGCGCTTTTACGATGTTGGATACAAAACCAAAGTAGGCTGCGGCGACGGCTGCACCAATGTCACCTGCTTCACCTTCCCACCCTCAAACTCATAATCAAGGAAGAACCCGGCAGGGACACCATTCCCGGTCAACTTGAATCGGCTGGGACTCTCCGCAACCAGCGTGTAAACCGGTTGCCCAGGGACTGTAAACTTGAGTTGGCCATCCGCGATCTGTACCTCGAACTCCACGGGAATGTCCTTCGGCTTGAACTTCCCGGTGAATTTCGGCAGATCCGCACTCGTTAGGGTGACCTTCGCGACGGTATCAGCCTTCTCCGGCTGGCGTTTGAACTCCGCAAATCCTTCCAGATCGATCTCGGTTGGCTTCGCTGCGGCGCCGATGGCGAACGTCACCATCGTTTTCCCGAGCGCGCGATCCTTCCATACCGCGCGGAACGTGTCGAAATGCCAGTGCTCCAACGTCCCATCGAACGTTGGTCCATACTGAATCCGTAGCGCGCCCCCGGCATTTGAGACCTTCACGTCGCCATACATGCTGTCGCTGTACGTCCCGGCGTATTCGCTCAGCGCGAGCGACGGCTTTGTTCCCTGTTTGCGCGCCTTCTCGATATTCGCTTGGGCTTCTTTTCCTTGTTTCTCAGCGGCCGCGACGAACTTTAGACCTTCCGCGCTCGGATCACTGAACGGCGGTCCGATGATGTGATCGAAAACTCGGAATGCCAGCGTCGCCGCGAGAATCGAACCGTTCATATTCGTTAGGACCACCACACCGGTTTTCTCTTCCGGGAGCAGCGCGACGTGGGCCGACATGCCGTCGATGTTGCCCCCGTGATGGACCGCGAGGCGCCCGCGATAGTCCTGCACGAACCAGCCGAGTCCGTATGTCGCGAGGTGCGCGCCTGGGGCAAACGCTTTCCAAATACCTTCCAGCGGGATGATGGTGTGCGGAGTCCACAATTGCGCGTGACTCCCGGCCGTGATCAGCGCTTTCCCGTTCCACTTTCCCTGATTCAACTGGAAGCGAACGTATTTCGCCATGTCGACGGCGTTGGAGTTGATCGAACCGGCGGGGGCGATGTTGTCGATGTTGCGCCATGGCACGACGCGAACGGTGTCGTCCACTTCGGTATGGGGCTGCGCCACATTGTTTTGTCCCGCCAGCGCACGGATTGTGGTGTTACTGGCCGTCATGCCTAACGGCTGGAAGATGCGCCGTTGAATGAACTCGTCCCACGACGCTCCCGCGACGCGTGCGGTCAACTCCCCGGCGGCGAGATACATGATGTTCTGATAGCCGAACTGCGAACGGAAGCTCCACGAGGGCTTGAGGTACCTAACGCGGTCGAGAATCTGCTGCCGGGAGAAATCGGAGCCGTACCACATAAGGTCACCGCGCGCCAACCCGCTGCGGTGCGACAGCAGATCACGCACCGTCAACTCGCGCGTGACATAAGGGTCATACAGCTGGAAACCCGGGAGATATTTCGTCGCCGGATCGTCGAACTTCACCTTTCCTTCATCGACGAGCATGGCGAGGCCGGCGGCCGTGAACGACTTGGACGCCGAGCCGATCGCAAAGATCGTGTTCTCGTCAACCTTTTCCGGCGAGCCAAGTTTGCGCACGCCAAAACCGCGCGCCAGAAGGAGACTGTCGTTGCGCACGACCGCGATGGCGAGGCCGGGGATCTGATGGTCGGCGATCGCTTTCTCAATGTAGGCGTCCAGGCCGGTAAGCGGATTGGCCGGGCGCCCGCGTTGCGCATCGACGCTCGATGCCGCGACAACGATGAGCGCTGCGCTCGTTAGGTGTGCTGCGTATCTTCGCATAATCTGCTGCTCCACATCATGGATTGGTTGGCGCGCGGCCGGGACCGTACAGCACGTGGCCCGCCCTGGCGTTTGTGTGTTGCCCCCGATCGATCGTGAGGGCGCCATTCACGAGCACGTATTCGATCCCGGTGGGCGACTTAAGCGGATTCTGATATGTCGCTTCATCGTTCAGCGTCTCGAGATTGAAGATCGTCACGTCGGCCCAGTTGCCCGCGACGATCGACCCGCGATTCGGCAGGCGAAAGCGCGTGGCCGGCCACGACGTCATTTTGCGTACCGCCTGCTCCAGCGTCAGCGCGCCGCGCTCTTTCACGTAACGCGAGATCACACGCACGTGGTTGCCGTAGGCGCGCGGATGCGGCAGACCGATATCGTCACCCGTTTGCTGTGATACGGCCGCACCGGCGTCACTCCCGATGCTCGTCCACGGAAACTTGAGTGCCGTTTCGATGTCGGCTTCGCCCATCATATGGTAGATCGCCGTCACGCGACCACTCCCCTCGAGCACGAGGTCCCACGCTGCGTCCGCGGGGTCCTTTCCCATCTCACGAGCGATGTCCGGGATCGAACGCCCCTGGAACTTCACATACGCGGGGTTGCGCGCATTGGCGAGAACGACGCCGTCCCAACCTCCAGCTGCTTCGACGATGTTCCACCACCCGGGGGAGCCGGTTTGCAGTTCGCGCTTCAGGCGGCTGCGTACGCCGGGATTCCGCAATCGTGCGCGCAACGAGTCGGTGCCGCCTTCGAAGGCCCAGCTGGGAATCGTCGCTTCGAGTCCCGTTCCTCCCGCGGTGTAGGCGTACAAGTCGGCGGCGACGTCTACGCCGCGTGTACGGGCGGCTTCCACGACCTGCCTAACGCTGTCCATCAGCACGCCCCACCCGGGACGGTACGCCACCTTCAAATGAAAGATCTCGCCGGGGAGGCCCGCGCGTTCCGCGATCTCGATCACCTCGTTCACTGACGTGACCACCTCTTTCCCTTCGCCGCGGATGTGGCTCGCGTAGATCCCGCCGTATTTCGCAGCGACCTTGGCGACCTCGACGAGCTCGTCGGTCGTGGTGAAGGAGCTTGGCGGATAGATGAGCGCCGTCGTCATGCCGAACGCCCCCGCTCGCATGGCGGTATCCATGCTCGCCTTCATCTGCTCTAGCTGTTCCGCGTTAGGCTTCGCGGCGGACATGTTCATGACGCGCCGTCGCGCCTGCGTCTGGCTGTAGTAGCTGCCGAAGTTGATGCTGATCCCCTGTCTCTCGAGCGTGGCGAAGTACGTGGGAATCTCAGTCGCTGAAACGGGAAAGCCTCCTTCTCCACCGATCGCCGTCGTCACCCCCATCTTCAGTTTGTTGTCGGCGAGACCATTGCGTGGCAGGGCGCCGCCCGATTGATCCATCACGTCGATCCATCCGGGTGATACGTAGAGTCCGCGCGCGTCGATCTCGCGCGTACCGCGTGCCGGCACGTAGCCGATCTTCGCGAACTTGCCGTCTTTGATGGCCACGTCGGCGAGGATCCAGGGGTTGCCGGCGCCGTCGAGCACGCGACCATTGCGAATCACGATGTCGTACTCGTTAGGTCCGGTGGGCGCGGCGGCATCGGGGGCGGGAGGACGCCCGGCGAGGATCCTGGGGTCGGGCGCCGTTTCCGGCGCTTTGCGCGAACAGGCAGCGGCGCCTAACGCCGCCAGCAGAACAAAAAGGTAAGGTCCTCGCATTCCCTGCAGTCCTCCAGCCGGTGTGTTCGTCCGCTCGTATGGTTTACCAGTGCCCGCGTTCGCCGAGCGTGTCGATCACGCGGCTGAGGCGCTCGGCGGCGTTGCGCCAATTGGTTTGTACGGCGCGTTGCGCCGCTTCGTGATCGCCGGCGCGAATGGCGCGAATGATGACGTTGTGTTCGGCGACGGAGGCTCCCAGCTCGCTCACCAGCAGGCTGACGTAAATGCGCTCGTAGCGCTCCGCCTGCGGTTTCACGGCGTCGTGCAGCGCGAGAAGTCGCGGCCCCGCGCCGGCTTCCACGTAGCCACGATGAAATCGCTCGTCCAGCTCCCAGAGCTTGTGGTGGCTGGGCTGCTTGATGCTGGCGGCCTTTTTGAATTCGTCGTTGATGCGCTGCAGGCGGTTCGCCAGGGATGTGCGTTTCCCGTTAGGCAGCGCCGCCGCGAGACGCGCCGCGAGCGCCTCGACTTCGGCGACGATGTAGAACAATTCTCGCGCGTCTTCCCTCGTGAGCGGCGCGACGACCGGGCGGGATTGCTGCAGCGAGGGGGAGTCCACGATGTACCCCTCCTGCTGCAGGCGCTGCAACGCGCCACGCACAGGCGTGCGGCTCACTCCGAGGCGCGTCGCCACATCGGTTTCGACCAGGCGCGTTCCAGGCGCCAGCTGGCCTTTCACGATCAGGTCCCGCAGCTTGCGGTAAACGACCGTCGGTCGTGCCGCCTGACGAGGCGCGTCGCGCGAGGGCGTCATTGGCGTTCGTTACCCGTGTGCACCGTAAACTCTCGTCGGGCTGGCGGCGGCGGAGGGCGGCG
>JBFMFA010000133.1:0-7566 GCA_040753195.1 Gemmatimonadota bacterium
ACAATCAAACATGCGCGCCAGTCGCACGACCCATACGAAACTTCACGCCTTTGGGGATCCTACCTCTGGCTGCATAACGCGGCCGCGTGGCTGCTGACGGTTGTCGTGCCTTTCCTCAATCTGGCCATCCTGGGCGCGTCGTTGACGATCTTGCTGTCGCGCATTCCCGCCGGGCTTCAGGCGCTGATCCTCGGGTTTCTGGTCGTCGTTGCCCTGGTCGGCTTTCGCACCTTCCGCCGCTTGCAGCAAAAGCCCAGGACTGAAAAAGCGATGGGGCCGTCGCTGCGCGTTCTCGCCATCGCCTCAGGCCTGGCGATTGCGCTGTACGTGTACCTAACGCGGCAAGGAAACAGCGCCCTTACGCTGCGCTTGCTGCTGCTCGCCTGGGTGGCACTGCAGGCGGCGCTCATCGCGCTGCTCGGGCGCGTATACGACGATCGCGTGCGACGCGCGAAGCAGGTCGGCCTCACAATCAGCGTGGCAACGGCCGGAGCACTCATCTGGTTCACGATTCGTGCGCACGATGTGGTGGACCTGGCATTCGGCGCATTACGTACCATCGAACTGACGTTTCTCGTTTTGTCCGCAGCGTGGATTCTCGTGACGCTGGGCGGCATCCTGAGCGCTGGCGCGGCGGCGCTCGTTCTGTGGAAAGGCGGACCCGCACGCAGCAGAGCGCGGCGCGCGATGTGGACGGGAGCGACGACGCTCGCTGTGACCACCGCGTCCGTTTCCGCATTGGCCATCGGAGCGTGGGCCGCTCTGCATGCCGTCCTGGCGGCGTCCCTTCCGGCGCCGAAACCGCCGCAAATGAGTGCGCCTCCAGCGGCACAGAGCAACGCGGTTTCAGCACCGAGTGACAGTGGCGTGACTCCTGATACAAGCTATGCCTACAGGTCGCTCGTTAGGCACGTCTTGTTGCGGCGCTATGCCGACAACGCCTGCTTCGGCGAAATGGGCACGGCCGGTGCGCCGGGGCAATCTGAGAGTCGCGTTGTGACGTGCCGCGATTTTTCGCTCAAGTCGATTGTACGGACGTTGCTTTCGGTCAGCGCGATGTCCGGGCTGCTCGTCAACGGTTTCGCACTGCTGCTGACGACCATCATGGGTCTCTGGCTCACGTTCCCGTCCATCGTCAAGGAGTTGCGCCCTACCGGAGATCCCGACAAGACGAATGCGGATCGATCAATCGCGTCAGGCGTGTGGCTGACGCAAGGTTTCACGCAACTCCGGCGCGTCGCCATGGGCGTCTACGCCCTCGTCTTTGGCGGAACGGGACTCGTCATCGCGCTCGCGTTATGGATCTTCGTCAACGGAGCGGCAAGCGACGGTTGGCCTGTGGCGGTCTTCGAAGTTCTGCAACCCGCGAGCGACACGTTTCTTTTTGGTCTGGGCTCCGCGGTCGCTGCTTCGACCGTCGGTGTGCTGGCGCTGCTTTCGCGCTTCGGCCGCTTCGCCAACATGATCCGCCCGGTGCTCGACGTCGCGCTCGATGTCGACAATTACCTGAAGTCGCGCCCGGAGAAACGCACCCCCCGCGCCCGGATGATGGAACGCTACGCCGCCCTGCTCCGCTACATCACGCGCTGGCGACGCGGCGGCGTGGGGTATGACGCCATCATCATCGTCGCCCACAGTCAGGGAACCGTCCTAACGAGTGATCTCCTGCGCTACCAGCAAGCGCGCGGATTCGAGCACCTCTCCCTCACGGGAGGGTACACATGGCAGCGCACTCCCGGCGTTGCAGAGCATGCTCCGCTGCATATCGACCTGTTCACGATGGGATCCCCGCTGCGCCAGCTGTACACGCGGTCCTTCCCCGACCTGTACCGTTGGACCGCGCTACCGCACGGCCAGCCCGCCGAGAGCGCGCGGTCCTTTTGCAGCTCGTTAGGCGTTCGTCGCTGGTGGAACGTGTTTCGCAGCGGCGACTATGTCGGACGCGCCTTGTGGCAGTACCGCGGCCAACATACGGCGTATGTGCCGAAGCAATGGCGACAGAAGGGTGATTCGTGTCGCGAACAATGTCTCGGTGTCGGCGCTCATACCCACTACTGGGACGAGAACGGGCTCGACGACGTCGCCGTTATCCTCGATGAGCTGATTGCCGCGGCTTACGCTGAATCGCCGCGCGCCTCCAGCTCCGAGCGCACAGCGCACAGCTCGTAGTCATTCATGCCTGATCGCGTCGATCGGACTGAGGTTCGCCGCACGTCGTGCCGGGTAGGTCCCGAACGCAAGCCCGATCGCGACTGAGAGCACCGCGGCAACCAGCAGCGAGCTCCAGCTGAAGGACGCCTGCACGAAGGCCGCGCGAGCGAAGCGCCGAATCAACGCCGTTACGGCGTAAGCTCCGGTGAGGCCGAACAGCAACCCGATCATCGCTCCAACACCGGAAATCGTCACGGACTCCGCAAGAAACTGCCACACGATGTCGGTCTTGCGCGCCCCTGATGCGCGGCGGATCCCGATCTCACGCGTCCGTTCGCTCACAGCGGCAAGGAGCACGTTCATGATGCCGATGCCGCCGACAAGGAGCGAAATGCCCGTGATGGCACCCATGAGCAGTTTGAAGATGAATATCCCTTGCGCGGCTTGCTCGGCCCTCCCGCGGTACGTCTGCACGGCAAAGCGCTCCCCCGCGTTAGGGTAGCGGCTCGCCAGCACGCGCCTAACGCTCTGGTCCAACGCCACGACATCCTCCACACGTCTGGCGCGCAGCATGAGCGACGGAAACCGCGCGTTCAGATTGACCTGCGAAGCCGTATTGAAGGGCACGATCATCACGCGTGGTGAGGGACCGACGCTTCCCCGAAGCAGACCCACGATCTGCAGGTGCGAACCCGCAACGAGCAGCGAATCGCCGATCACGCTTTGAAGCCCCGCATCAGAGGGGTCCGGCGCCAAGTCGACCGCCAACTGTTGCGAGATCACAGCCACGCCGCTGTCGCGTGCCGCGAGCAGCCGACCGGCAAAGAGGTCGACCTTCGCCAAGCGATCGAAGCCGTCGGTAACGGCAGCCACCGAAGCCATGCGTCGGCGGCTCGAGTCGGCTGATCGAATTTCGACCGCACCGCGTGCGACGAGAACTGCTGCTTCAACGCCAGCCAGCCCTTTCACGGCGGCAAGGTCGGCGGCTGACAAAGGGACGGTGTCCGGGAGAGGGAACGCCTGCCGGTCAACCTCCTCGCGCATCCGCGACTCGATGTTCAGGGCCTGCACATCGGTGGTCTGGGCCAGCTGCTCGCGCATCGTCACTTCCATGCCGTCGCCTAGCGACAGAACCGCCACCAGAGCGGCTACGCCGATGATGACGCCAAGTGTAGAGAGGACACTGCGCAACGGGTTGAGTCGTAGAGTCGCAAACGAAACGGCGGCTGCCGTCCGCAAAACGCTGATCATGTTTGAGTTGTCCTAACGAAGTGTATCGTCGTAATCGACCGGCCTCCTACGATAAACAGCGCGGCAAGTTGCCACCTGAAACGGCAGCCTTCGTTGGTCGTAGATCGATCACCCTGCCCCCTCTCGTCATGCAAAAAGCTGCCGTCGCTCTTTTTCTGATCTTCGCTTGCACTGCTGGTGCTCAGCGCTCGCCAAGCATCGCACTGGTTGGCGTCAACGTGGTTCCGATGGACACCGAACGCGTCCTCACGGATCAGACCATCGTCGTACGCGACGGCCTGATCGCGGCAATCGGCCCACGTACGAGCACATCCACACGCGGCGTTCGAGCGATAGACATGCGCGGACAATACGTGATTCCTGGTCTCGCCGACCTGCATACGCACCCGCAGGTCGCGAGCGATCTATCGCAGTACATCGCGAGCGGGGTGACGACAATTCTCAGCCTGGGGAGCTTCGCTGACGACTCGCTGTTGGTTTGGCGCGAAGCAACCAGGCGCGGCACAAAGCTGGGGCCCGAAATCTACGTGGGGTACTACATCGACGGCGCAAACGGCCCTCCTACCCGGGCGATTTCTACTGCAGACCAGGCACGTAATGCGGCACGCAACGCGAAGCAGGGAGGCTTCGACGTCATCAAGGCGTACAACTCGATCCCGGAAAGCGCCTTCGTTGCGCTCGTGGAGGAGGCACGCGCCCGGGGGATCGCGGTGACCGGGCACGGGGTGCGTTCGGTGGGACTGCAGCGCGGGTTCTCGTTAGGCCAAGTCATGGTGGCGCACGGCGAGGAGTACCTCTACACGCATTTCCGTCGCATTGAAGATTCCGTGCTTTTCGCCGAGGCAGCATCGTGGACGAAGCGATCCGGCGCGTACGTGTTGCCTAACCTTTCGGCGTACGTTGGCATCGCGCGGCAATGGGGGAAGCCGCTGGTTGTCGACACCCTTTTGGCGGACCCGAACGCGAAGTACTTGGATCCCATGTGGCGCTCGCGCTGGCGCGAACGCGACTATGTGCGGCGGCAGGGCTCCCTCGACGCCCGCGTCGTTTTTCTCAAGAAGTTCATCAGAGTGTTGAGCGACAGCGGCGTCCCGTTGCTGGCCGGAACAGACTCCCCGACGATTCCTGGCCTGTTTCCCGGCCCCTCGATGCTCATGGATCTCTCGCTGCTGGTCGAGGTCGGCCTAACGCCTTATCAGGCGCTGCTCACAGCGACCCGCACTGCCGGTGAGTTTCTCGCGAAACACGCGCATGCGAGCGACCGCTTCGGTACGATCGCGGTAGGCAGTCGGGCAGACCTTGTGGTTCTGCGCGAGAACCCGCTGCGCGACCTGCGCACACTCGAGAAACCTCAGAGCGTAGTGGTGCGCGGCCGCTGGCTTTCGCGCGCCGATCTCGATGCCCTTCTCAACGACCTCGCAACGGCGAATGCGCGTTGAGGCCGAAGCCAAACTAGCCACTCACGCGGCGCCCTTCGGCGACTTTCTCCTTTAAGCGTCGGATGAACGGCGCGGCTTCGGCCGCGCTGTACCCTCCCGCGCGGAACGCATCGCTCCACTGCCGATCCGAGAGACGAGCGAGCAGACCGCATATCCAGCGGACATCGGCGGGCGTGATGCTGCCGAGGAGCTGTGGTTCCATCCAGCCACCGTCGAACGCAAAGCGGACGCGATTGCGATAGACACCGGTGATGAAAGGCTGCTCCTCGAAACCCGCGGCATCATCTTTGGTGCCAAACGTGAGCCATGCGCTGCGGCCTAACGAGGCGCCCAGATCGCGCACCATATATCGAGGTTCCACCGCCCCGCCCTCTCGGGTCACCGTGTACAGCGCATTCTGACCGGTCTTCAGGTCCCAGTTGTTGAAGAGTACCATGAGCACGTAGAGCCCCGCGAGCTGGCGCGTACCGAGGAACGGATTGTCGCGCCACGACCACTCGCCGGTTTTGTCTTGCGCTGGCGACTCAAAGCGGAAGCGCGCCGCACTCAGCGAGGTGTCGCGGCCTTCACGAGTCATCGTCCAGCGCGGCACGAAGTTCAAGATCGGTTGATGATACCCGACGGCCCAGACGATTCGCGACACAACGACTTCCGTGCGTGCTTCGGCGCCTAACTTCACGCTCCACCGTTGACCCGCCACATCGGTAACGTCGTAGCCCGGGTTCACACCGCTCTTTTTGTCTTCGAGGAACTGATATGCCACGTTAGGCCTGGCCACCGCGTCGATTTCGTCAGAGCCAGCAAAAAGGTCGCGGGCTTCCAGATCCGTGGGATTGCGCCACAGCGCATCCACGTTTGGCGCCGCGCGCTCCGGGGTGGACGCACGACAGCCTGCGCCCACAAGCAACACGACGAACGTGAACTGCAGGACCATGTCTGATCGGCGCCTCATGGCAGGAGTGCGCGTCCGGCCTGCACGAGAAAACGCATACCCTCGCTGCCGACGGCCACATCCGCGCGCATCGCAGGAGCGATCCCGCGCATGAGCACAAAACCGATCCCGATGTCACGTTCGGTCCGGGCGAGCGTGAACGCACGCATCCTGGGCGCCACCTGCCCCGCCTCCGCAAAGAGCGCTGCCGCGACCGGCCCCCAGAGCGTGTGTCGATATTCCGTTTGGACGACCACGCTGTGCTGATCGCGGAAGCGCTGGTTTGCGTACCCACGAAGTGCGGCCCGCGGCTCGAGGACCTCGATGTTGCGATACGGCGCGAGCGTGGGTGCCCTGTATCTGCCTAACGTGGGTTGGAAATAGAACGGAACCGTATTTCCCCCCGACGCCAGCATTCGTGTGGCTCTCGCATCGATCAACAGACGCCGCAGCGAACCAGCCACGGCGAAGTCGTAGTGCAGACCGATATCCATCCGCCGGAACGAATACGCATCGAGGTCTCGATCGCGGTACGCCGCGAATCCAGCGTACAACTGCCCTCCCTGATTCACGTCCTCCGCTGCGCTCGCGGGCACATCCACGAAGACGTCCATCGCGTAGCGGCGGAAGCGTGGCTGTTGCGTTAGGCCCGGCGGCTCAGGCATAACGAACACATCGTGCAGATCCGGCACTGTGTTCGCACGACCTCGGCGAATTGCGGGTCGCAGCAACTCGACACGCGCACCGATTCCGAGCCAGCTCGTCACTCGATACGATGAAGCCACTCCGATTGTATGATCGATCTGGCGATAGCCACTGCGATCCCGCTCGTCGCTCTGCATTCCCTGCCCGAAGTACTCCAGACGAGGCGCATCGCTGGACTGGCCGTACGCT
Organism: Gemmatimonadota bacterium; assembly: GCA_040753195.1. GTDB lineage: Bacteria > Gemmatimonadota > Gemmatimonadetes > Gemmatimonadales > Gemmatimonadaceae > DASYRX01. Next base: position 6,667 of record JBFMFA010000133.1, read on the forward strand.
GACACGCTAAAGCGCTGGCTGAGGTAGCCCGCGAGAGCCTGTCCGCTGGTAAAACTGTGCACGCTCGCCGTCGCTTTGCCTTCCAGCAACCACGCGCCACGCCGCAGTGCCTCCACGCCGACTCCGATGGCAATCCCGGAGCCCGGAGCGGTCGTCTCGACCACCGGGCGGATTGGCCTCTGAAAGGTCGTGAGGACGAAGTGTCCAACTTTGTCGAACATGGACGAGAATGCGCCTTCGCGCTCCTGTGCAGCGAGCGGGTCGAGTGCGAGAATTAGGGACCAGAAACCGATGCAACAGGGTGCTTTCATTCAGCGAGAGGAGTGCGTGCGCGCGAGCGTCGGGTCGACAGGACTCATATGTAGCGCATTGCGAGTGCCAGAAGATAGCGCCTAACGTTTTTTGGCGAGGTCAGCCATAGTGATAACTCTTGGCAGTGCGCGAGCGCGGCTGGCGGCCTCCGCGCGTAGCGGGCGTGTGCCTAACGTGACAGCTACCACCGTGGCGGCGGCCGCCGTTGTTTTGGCCGTGACGCTGCGACCCGACGGCCATCGCCGTGCGACTGTCGCCGTCGCCGACTCCGTAGAGCAAACGAGTCCGGGCACCAAACCGCCACCAGCGCTGGTCGCCAGCTTCGACGGCCTCGGCGTCGGCTTCGTCGGTCCGCAAGGGAGCGCGTCGTTGCGCAATCCCTCCGACAACACACTCGCTGTCGGGCCCGATCACATCGTGCAGATCGTCAACTCCCGCATGGCGATCTTCACGAAAAAGGGACGGTTGTTCGATACCACCGGGAAGGTGCTCTACGGCCCGGTGGAGACGCGTAATGTCTTCCGCGGCTTCGGCGGACTGTGCGAGGTGCGTAACAATGGAGACGCGGTCGCGCGCTACGACCAGCTC
>JBFMFA010000134.1:0-7525 GCA_040753195.1 Gemmatimonadota bacterium
GTCGGATCTCGCGTTAGGCTTTCCGTGCGTCGTGGCGAGGCAACCATCGACATCGAATTCGCCAAGCCGTCGGACAAGTGATAGCGCGATCGTTCTACGCGACGGGCTTGATCCTGCTCGCCGCCAAAGCCGAGGCTCAGCCACCGTTCCGCGCCCTCGACTCCATCTTTACGGCGATCCGCACGGGACAGCCGACGCCAGCGGTTGGCGTGGCGGTTGTACTTCGCGACTCGCTGATTTACACGAACATTGCCGGCTACGCCGATCTCGAACGTGGTACCCTCGCGACGCCGCGCACTCGTTTCGACTGGGCGTCTATTGCGAAGCAGTTCACGGCGTTCGGCGTAAGCCAGCTGCTGGAGCAACGGAGCATAACGAGCCTATCGGACGATGCGCGACGCTATATCCCCGAACTCGACATTGGCGGCGCGCGTATCACGTTGGCGCAGCTGCTGCATCACACGACAGGGCTGGAAGACACAGATGGCCTCTACGCGCTTTCCGGCGGACGCAATGGGGATCCGGTGACGCACCGGGACCTGGTGGGCCTTCTCGTCCAACAGCAGCACCTGCGCTTCGCGCCCGGCAGCGCGCACTTCTACAGCAATGGCGGCTACACGCTGTTAGCCGAGATCATCTCACGTGTCACCGGGGTGCCGTTCGCAGCGTGGGCCGATTCGGCCATCTTCGAACCGTTAGGCATGCACGCTGCGGGCTTTGTCGACGATCCGCATCAGTTGATACCGGATCGTGCGCTCCCATTTGTGCGAGCCTCCCAGGCTCACTATCGACGTTCCACGTCCGACTTGTATCCAGGGGCAGGAGGCCTCTTCGCCACGGTGAGCGACATGGCGACCTGGATGCGTTTCATGTTGCGCGGCGAGTCACCAGCTGTGCGGCGGCTGCAGGTCCGCGGCACGCTGAGCACGGGCGACACGCTGCCATACGCGTGGGGCCTCGTCTGGAGTTCCTACCGCGGCCGCAAAACTCTTGGACACGCCGGTAGCGGCCCGGCCACCGCGGCGCACATGCTGACGATACCGGAGCTTGGATTTGGCGTGGTTGCCGCGATCGCAGGCGATGTCCAGGCCAATCCCGCGGCACTTGCCTTTCTCGCTGTCGATCTTGCGTTAGGCGACCTTTTGGGACCGCGCGACATTGCGCCGACGGGGCGACGGATGCGACTGATCACCGAGGATGAAATGAAGGCGCGGCCCGCCGAGTCCGTGGGCATCGTGGTGGACTCGGCGACCCTGCAGCGCTATGCGGGCAAGTACCGCATGCCCGACGGGAGCACGCTACTCGTTAGGGCCCGCGCGGCAACGCTTGAGTGGGCCGTGAATGGGCGCCTTCCATACATCCCACTCTTCCCATTGCCGGACGCGAAGTTCGTTTCGGTGCCGTGGTGGGATACCTATCGCTTCGAGTTGCCGCAGCGCGGTCCGGCAACGCGGCTCGTCCGCGAAGCGACGCCGCAATCGCTGCGCGGACCTAACGCCAGCAACGAAGTGGGTGAACGACTCCCGGACTCCAGGTTCTCTCCAGCTACCGCGCGTCCATACGTCGGCGTGTATTACAGCGACGAACTCAACACTGCGTACGAGGTGGTCTTGGACGGCGAGCAGCTTGCCCTCCGCCATGCGCGACACGGCAAGCTCCCGCTCGCGCATCTGGAGGGCGAACGTTTCGCCGTGAGTGGTGGCGGGATCGTCGGGGCGCACTTTGCCAGAGCCGGAAACGCCGCCGTTGCCATGGAACTGGAAGCGCGCTCGTGGGGTGTCAGAGCATCGTTTCGGCGCACGACGTCCATTCCGTGACGCACCTAACGAGCGGCATCAGGCGACTTCGCCACGTTGCGAGATCGCTCAGCGAATGAACGGCGTCGCCCAAGCCAGCATCTCCGGAAAAAGCATCGCCGGGTACGTGTTGGTATCGACATCGCGCATGTCATGGTTCATGCGAGGGTACAGCCTTGTCGTGAAGTTTTGCTTGTTGAGTTGCTGCAACCGCGCGATGTCGAGCGTGCTGGGCGTGTTGCGATCCTGGCCGCCGTAGATCCACAGCACCGGAATCGTCAGAGATCGCAGCGTCTCGATCGGGTCGTAGCCGAACGGTCCCGTATATGCGGCAGCGCGACTCGTGATCTCCGCAATCGACAGCGACGCGTCTCTTCCCTGACGCTCGTATTCGATCACCGTACCCACCGGGCTGCCACCGCCGCTGACGTTAATAATGAATGCCACCCTGTTGTTTTGCGCGGCAACGAGCGGAGCCACCCACGCACCCTGGCTCGTCCCCCAAAGGAAAATGCGACTCGGGTTCACGCGAGCATGCGTGGCCAGATAGTTGACGATGGCACTTACATCACTGGCACGGTCGGCTAGTACTTGAGCGCTGTTCGCCGTGGTGACTTCGACAAACGTTCCGGTAGACTGGCCGAGCCCTCGCTTGTCGTAGCGGAAGACTGCGATGCCTTGTGGGACCGCGATATCGACGGCTTCGCGATCTGCCTCCTTCGTGCTCGTTCCTGATCCTGGGACAAACACCATGACGGGAACGCGACCGGAAACGTTAGGCAGGTCTAGGAGGCCGGCCAACGTCACCGACCCGTTCTGAACACGAATGGGTTCGTCTTCCCCCTGGGGCGACGCCGCCGAGTCTTTGCAGGCGGCCGAAATGAGAATACAAACTGCGATGCAGGGCCAATACATATGCCGATTTTGACGCACTGCGAGCATGTGACCTCCGTGGCTGACGGTACACCGCGCACGTGATGAGCGCGGCGTGAGGCGAAGGCCGCGAAGGTCACTTCTGTGGGTGCCGCCGTCGTCTCACTCCATCGAGTGCGACGCGTCGCCGACTGCTTAAGCCGACCGCGTCTGTTGAGTACGCGCGTAGTCGCTCGGTGTATGCCCGGTGACTCGCTTGAATGCGCGGTTGAACGACGCCTTGCTGTTAAAGCCGGACTCGTACGCGATAGCAAGCATCGTCTTGTTGGCGCCAATCGTGGCAGCGATACGCGACTGGACTTCGCGAACGCGATACGAGTTCACGAATTCGTAGAAGTTCTCGCCCTGAAGTTCGTTGAGGACTTGGGAGAGGTACTCGGGACGAGTGTCAACCAGCTTGGCGAGCGTCTGCAGGTCCAGCGACGCGTCGAGATATGGCCGATGCGTGCTCATGTGCAGCACGACGCGATCCAGCAGCTCCTGCTTCTGCTGCCCGGTGAGCGGCGACGTTTCGTATTTTCGCCGTAGCGGGGCGGTGATCAACTGCGCGACGCTTTCGCCACGAGCTGCTGCGGCTGCGATGGGGTGTCGAATGAGAAGCGCAGAAATGATGTAGATCGACCCGGCGATGAAGACGGTCCCAATGGTGTCGCCATCGATGGGGAGTGCCACTCCGCTCCAGGATAGCACACCGAGCGCCAGCGACACTGCGGCCATCACCGCCAAGGCGACCATCGAGCGGAGCAGCCACACGACGTGAGGATCACGCGCCCGCGGCTCCTGCGGATCGCGCACAAACCGCACCAAATGGCGAATCGTGCTCGTTAGGTACGCTGCGGCCACGACCACCTTGCCAGCGACCACAAGCCTGAGACTCGGCGGGAGCGGCCCCTCCATCAGGACGAGCTTGTGGGCGCCGCTTTGGAACAGAAAGGGCAGGGTGACGATGAGCGCGGCCAAAAAGGGCAGAGCATGCAGACCATCGCGTCGCGACAGCGGTTGATCCGGCGCCGTGATGCAGCGTGCGTAGAGCAGAATCAGCGGTGCGATGAGATAGTCTATGGCAAGAGAGCTTCCACTAACGTGGGGGAACCGCATCGTTAGGTCCGCTGCCTCCACGAACTCCTCGGCCAGCATCGGTAGGAACAGAAGCGTCAGCAACGCCAGCAGCTGTGTGGCGCGCCGGTTCACCGGCTTCAATCGCGCAATGATGGGCGCGAGTAACGCGCCTTGCAGCAACGCGGCGGCGAACAAAACTGCTAAGAGACTTTGTCTTGTCACCCTTGGAAGTTGCCAAGTTGCTGTCGACGCATGCCATGAAGCTGGCCTCGGGCTGCGCTACGGCAAGGCGCAAAGCCTCCCGGGCGAGGAATGCTCTGACGGACGCAATGACTCGTGTAGGCGACCACGCTCTCTCGCGTCACGTGGGCGCATGAACGCGTGTGGACAGGCGCTAATCGAAATCGTTAGGCAGCAGCCGAACCACGGCGATGGCTGCCGAGGGCTGCGACTTGGGCCCGCGTGGGAACGCGGAGTTCACGACGAGTCTCCGCGGCGTGCCTGACTACTTGCGACGGTACAGAAGGTCGTACTGCACTACGAACGTCTGGCCGTTGTTCGCGGTCACCTCGATGAGCTGTCGTACGGAGCCATCAACGTTGCGCGACCAGGTCGTGCGCGTATAGGTGTTGTTTTGGATCGGCGACTCCATCGGGATGCGCGTCGGATCGTACGACGTGCTGCGCAGGAGCACCATGTTGTTTCCCGCGTCGATGTACGTCTGGTACCAGCGGTCCGTGACTGCATTGTAGAACGAGACGCTGCGACCCGGACTCAGGTTCGTCGCCGTGATGTAGTTCTCGAAGATCGCGCAGCCAGAGGACTCCGCGGTGATGAAGTTCTCGCCAGCGGACTGGTTTCCGTTGGTCATGTTCCACGAGCCGACCCAGAAGTCGAAAGCGCGATAGGCGTCGCCGACGCAGGGCGTCGTGGGCACAAGGCGGCCGACGCTGTAGGTCCCTGTTTCATCGATCGATGCCGATACGGTCCCTGCGCTGGAATCGACGACCGAGGGACGCAAATCGATCCAGGTCCCGCTTGCGCCGGCGCGCCGCAGGCCAAGCGCTGATTGCGGCAGTCCGTACGGTCCGTTCGCGACGTTGTAGCGCACGCGGATTGAAAGCGGCTTCGAAAACCTGACAGCATCTCGCCCGACCGTAAAGACGCTCCCGCGCACCAACGTCGGGTCGACCCAGGGCGGCGAAACGGAGAGCGTCATGGGCAACGGCGTGATCGCGCCGACGGCGCCCGCCGGAACAGTGAGCTCGATCTCGCCCCCGGCGGTGCGCACGATACCGCCAGCAGGCGTGAGCAATCCGCCCTGCAACACCGACACGGTCGTGGTCGCGCGCTGACCGTCGAGTTGTGCCGTTAGGGTCACGGTGCCTGGAGCAATCGCAGTGACGAGACCTTGCGTCGAGACCGATGCGATCGATGCCGACGAAGAAGTGAACGTCACGCGATCGGTGGCTGCCGGCTGACCGTTACGCGTCACCGTCACCTCCAGCTGACTCGTCTCACCCGAAACCATTTGCGGCTGCGGTGCGCGAAGGGCGAGCGTGACGGGCGACGTTCCGACCGAGTCGTCACCGCCACATGCCGCGAGTCCCACGACACAGGCGACGAGGCTGTAGAGGCGCATGCTGCCCACATTATTGCCTTCCTGGAATCGGGACACTGGGCACGCCGCGCTCTCACCACACGCATACATAGGTCGAAGGCGCCGCCCTCCTTCGAGCGCGGAAGCGGGCGGCAACATCCTACCCGATCGCAAGTGTCCGAGTAGCAGTCCGGCGAGCGACCTATTTGGACTTCGTTTTTGCCACCGCGAACGTATGCGTTCTGTTTGAACCGGCCGACATTCGCGTAACCCCCAACCTCAATTCCGGGGATCCTGATACTCTAAGACAGAGATAGCCCCCAACGGTTTGCCTAACGCTGCATGCGGACTTTCGTTCTTGTATGTGTGTTGCTCCCGGCATGTGCCTCCTCGCCAAGCGCGCCAAGGTCAACGCCTAACCAGCCGACCTTCGAGGCTACGACGGCGCGACTGGCTCGCGCGTTTGCTGACAGCGCCAGAGCCAACGGGGTAATCGGCGCTCAATTGGCGGTCTCGGTTCCAGGTCACTCGATCTGGACGGCGGTCTTCGGGACCGATGCTCCAGGCATCCCGATGACGGACGACGTGCTGCTCGGCACAGGAAGCATCTCCAAGATGTTGTCGGCAGTTGCGGCGCTGCGACTGGTCGATCGGGGCAGACTCTCATTCGCGGACACGCTGGGACGGTGGTTCCCCGGAGTGTCGAACTTGCCTTCGAGTATCAACCTGCGTTTCCTCTTCTGGCATCAAAGCGGCTTGCCCGAATACGGAGCCTCATCGGCGTACACGACCGCTATACTGGCAGACCTACAGCGATCGTGGACAGCAGCCGAGTTGTTGGCCTTCGTGGGACCACCCGCCTTCGCGCCAGGGAGCCGTTGGCAAGCGAGCAACACAGATCGCTTGGTGCTCGCGACAATCGGAGCCATGGAGACCGGTTTGCCACACGGTGAGTACCTTCGGCGTGAGCTGTTCGCGGGCGGACTTGGGGAGGTCTGGAGCCCAGGACAGGGATCCACAGCGAGCCCGCGGATCGGTACCCATTGGTCACAGGGTGCGACGGGGCAGCCCGTCAACTACAGTCAGGCCGTTTTCGGGCCCTCACTTTTCACGTCGCGCCTCGAGTCATACTTGAGTGCGCGGGAACTCGTGGCGTTCGCGCGCCGGATGTTCGAGGGCGACCTCCTCTCCGCGCAGGCCCGCGAGTGGCTTTTGACGATCGTGCCAGATGACGGGCGCGTTCCCGGGCAGACCGGCGGTGGTATCGGCATCCGGCGGTTTAGCTATGGAGGTCGGGTCATGTACGGCAACAGTGGTGCGACCACTAATTCGTCTGCCATGTACCTGTACGATCCCGGAACGGGGGTGATCGTCTCCATGAATACGAATCAGGCCGGCGCGCTGCATCGCAACTCGCACTTCAATGTTGTGCCGGCCCTGATCGCAGAGGCCAACGCATTCGTGGAAGCGAAGCGCCAAGGCCGCTGAAGGTTCGCCGGCCGTTAAGGACGTCGGGGCGCGCGCGACTTCCGGTATACCGTCGGCGCGTGCAGAGATGGCGGTTCGACGAGTTGGATGTGCCGTAGAGTGGGTGATATTGCCTGCATGGGTCCCGGGTTCGTGACACTCCAATCATCAGCCAGCACGCTGACGACCCCGTAGCCGAGATCCTCGAGCATGCCGAGCGTCACACGGGAGAAAGGCGAGACACCGCCTGAGGAGAACCACCCGGTCATCAACTCGGCACCGAATACCGTTTTGCGCCAGTGGTGATTCAACGTGCCGGCGCCGAGTGGGCGAGTGGCACCGTTCTCGAGTGGGACTCGGGCTCCCACATAGACCGCACCCTGCGATTCGTCGAACGCTGCCCGTCCAAACTCACACGAGAAATGCGTGTCTTGAATAAGCACGTTAGGCGCGCCGGTCGACGGCAATTCCAGACATCGGCGCGAGTATCCGGATGGTAGCGTCAGGTTCAAGAGATTGGGAACGAAACCAAGCACGTGCACCATCTCGTGCAAAACGAAATCGCGCCGAAGTGTGGGAGTGAGGATCGCCCATTCGGCCTCGTCCAGATCTACGATACCGACGAGCGTTTGGCCTTGCGCGTCGCGAATCAGGCACGGGTTACCCGTGG
>JBFMFA010000135.1:0-7471 GCA_040753195.1 Gemmatimonadota bacterium
CACTACGCACGTGGACGATGGGAGCGCGTGCAGCGCCGTCGTGCAGGGGCGCGCAGTGATCGCCTTATCGGACGCTACGCTGCTCGTCGCGGCTGGCTGGCAGGCGCGCGCGCTGCCGATCGGCGGCTGGCTGCTGGAGCGAACCTAACGATGACGCTCACGACGACGTTCGATCCACTCGCGCTCACCGTCATGGCTCATGGCGTGGCGATGGTCGCCGAGGAGATGGGGACGATCCTCGAGCGCGGCGCACTGTCGCCGAACATCCGCGAGCGACGCGATGCGTCGTCAGCACTCTTCGATGCCGACGGTCGCATGATCGCTCAAGCGGCGCACATTCCCGTGCACCTCGGTGCGATGCCCGAGTCCGTACGCGCCGTACGGGAGCGCAACCCTGCTCCGGGCGACGTGTTCCTGTTGAATGATCCCTACCGCGGCGGCTCGCACTTACCGGACCTGACCATGGTCGAAGCGATCGCTGACAGCCGCGAGGTGATTGGCTACGCCGCCGTGCGCGCACACCATGCAGACGTCGGCGGCATGAGCCCGGGAAGCATGCCGCGTGGTGCGACGGAGCTCGTTCAGGAAGGGATCATCGTTCCGCCGGTGCGCCTGGCGACAGCGCGCGGTATGCAGGACGACGTTCTGGCGTTGCTGCTGGCCAACGTACGCACACCTAACGAACGCCTCGGCGACCTTCAGGCACAACGGGCGGCGTGCGCTGCTGGTGCCGCCGGTTGGCGGGCCCTGCGCTCACGCGCGGGGGCGTCGGAGCTTGCCGCTGCGTGTGATGCTTTGCTCGACTACACGGAGCGACGGGCCCGCAGTCGTATCGCGGAGCTCGGGAACGTGAGCGGTTCGGCGCGCGACGCGCTGGAGGGAGACGGGGTGAGCGACGACGACGTCGTCGTCTGTGTGAACGTGACCACGGTTGGGGATCGCTTGCGCCTCGATTTCACGGGGACGTCGCCCATTGTGCGCGGCAATGTGAATTGCCCGTTTGCCGTGGTTCGCGCAGCCGCTGTTTTCGTCTTGCGCACCTTGCTGGACGATGATGTGCCGACGAATGACGGCATTGCGCGCGCGATCGAGCTTGTCGTCCCGCCCGGCTCCGCGATCAATGCGCAGTGGCCAGCGGCGGTAGCTGCCGGGAATGTGGAAATGTCCACGCGCATCACGGATACGCTTTTTGCCGCCCTCGCCGATGCGGGGATCGACGTGCCGGCCCAAGGGCAGGGGACGATGAATAACGTCACTTTCGGCGGCTCGGGCTGGACCTTTTATGAGACGTTAGGCGGGGGGCAGGGAGCGTCGTCGCGAGGCGATGGTCCGTCGGCGGTGCACGTCGGGATGAGCAACACGCGCAACACGCCGATCGAGTCGCTGGAAGACGCATATCCGATCCGCATCGATCGTTATGCGATCAGACGAGGGTCAGGCGGGGCGGGGAAGCACCGTGGCGGAGACGGAGTGATCCGATCGTATCGCGTGCTCGAGGTCTGTACGGCGACGCTACTCACCGAGCGACGACGCTACGCACCGCGCGGCGCGGCGGGCGGGAGTTCGGGACAGCCTGGTCGCAATCTGTTGAACGGGGAGCCGCTGCCCGCCAAGTGCCGCGTCGAGCTGCAGCCAAACGATGTGTTGACGATCGAGACGCCAGGAGGCGGTGGTTGGGGTTCGCCTGCGCGTTAGGCCTCGTAAGAACGCTCGCGAACGACGCTGATGGTTGCCGCGTTCGCGCTTTTTCCGCGGGTAATCCGCGAGCGTTGTTACCGCCTGGCCAGACGGAGTCAGACCGTGATCTCGCACCCTTCCTGGGCGGCGACGATCTTCACGGATCCGCCGCGTTCCTTCACCATTGTATGACAGAGCGTGAGCTGAGCCTCCATCTCGTCATCCGACCGATCCGGCTCATGATGAAACAGCACCAGCGTCTCCACGTCCGCGGCGATGGCAAACTCGATCGCATCGCGATACGACGAATGTCCCCACCCGCGATGATCCATGTATTCCGTTCCCGTATACATCGCATCGTGAATCAACACCTTCGCGCCGCGAGCAAAGGCCACGAGCTGCTCCGGCGGGGACGCATCCGCCTGATCACCAAACACATCCAGCTCGTTATCGGGAATGAACACGACGGCCGCCGACGGATCGCTTGCGGACGTAACGCGAAAGCCTAACGCGCCCCCCGGATGCCGCACTCGCGCCGCTTCCACGCTGTATCCGTTTGTCGCGTGCCGATGCGTCGTCAATTCGCGGACCTCGATGCGCGCGCTGAGATCGTCGAACGCCACGGGAAACACCACGGGGCTCATCTGCTGCCTAACGATGACCCCGATGTTCTCCTGCAGAATGGGGTTCCCCCACAGCGTGAACTTGTTGCCGCGCTGAAACGCCGGCGTGAAAAAGGGGAGGCCCTGGATGTGATCCCAGTGCGCGTGCGTAAAAAAGATGTCGCCGCGGATCGGCGTCCCATTCGCGCCGGCGACGAGGGAGCGGCCCAGCTCGCGGATGCCGGTCCCTGCATCGAGGATGACGAGCTCGTTGTCGTCCGTCCGAAGCTCGACACACGTGGTATTCCCGCCGAAGCGCACAGTTCGTGGCCCCGGCGATGGCACCGAACCTCGCGTTCCCCAGAAGCGAACGAGCATAAACTAGGAGCCTTCGGCCATCAGTTTGGAGTCAATGCAAGTTTGCAGTTCTGAGTTTGTCGTAGTCAGTGCTCAGTATTACCAAAATGACAAATCCTAACTGACGTGACTAACCACCAGTCCCTTGTGGTGACTCCAAGCTCAGGGCCGCAAACTCCGTTCAGACCCGCGCCTGCGCCAATTGCTTAAGGCCGGGACGGTTCGACACCGAGATGCGTCGTCGTTCGACTCGAATAAGACCCTGCATCTGGAATTCCCGAATCGTTCGTGAAACAGTCTCCCGGCTCGCGCCGATCATGTGCGCAATCGTCTGGTGCGTAAGTGGCTTGTCGATCGACTCGCTGCCATTGGCCTCTTCCGCGAAATCGAGCAGCAGCCGAGCGATGCGCCCAGGGACGTCCAACAACGCCAGACCGTGAATCTTTCCGTCGGCGCGTCGCAGGCGCCGCGACAGTTCTACCAACAAGGACCACGCAACCGACGCATTTGCTTCCACGCGGCGGCGGAAATCATCGCGGCGGAGCACGCACAGTGTCGTTTCTTCCATCGCGATTACGTGCGCCGAACGCGGCTGATCGTCGATCAGGGATAGCTCGCCGAAGTACTCGCCGACGCCGAGCACGCCGAGGATGACTTCGCGACCATCTTCACCGATCAGCACGACCTTCACGCGGCCTTCGCGTACGATGAACAGCGAGTCACCAGGGTCATCCTCAAAAACGATGACCGATCCCTTCGGGTAGTTCTTTTCTCGAGTCAACTCGGCGAAACGCTGCAGTTCAGCGTCATCAAGCCGAGCAAACAACGGTACGGTGCGAAGAAAATGTGCGGTTTCCATTCAGACTGCCTTAGCGTGGACGTTGCGGGGGTGGAGTCCATCCTGAGCGGTGGAATCCGCTTCCACGAATGACGCGACTACGTGCGGCGCGTCACGGTTGCGCACGGCGAACACCCGATCCGGCGGGATCATTCTTACCGCTTCGCTCGCTCGGACTTTAGGGGATGGCCCTAGGTAAGTCAAACGGGCCGGACTGTGATCAGCGTCACGATCAGGCTGTAGAAAAGGCCCCGGTCGCGATTCGACCGGGGCCCTTATCTGTCGTTAGGCGCGTTTAGTGATTCGGCCAGTTGGCCCAATTGGAACAGTGGCCGCCGTTATCCGAGCCTTGCAGGTCGCGGAACGGCGCCGCGTACAGCGCATTCATGACCGCGCGCGGAGACGCCTGCAACGTGCCGTCATTCTTGAGCCGGACTGTACCGAAATGGCCCTGGCTCAAGCCATGCCCTGCCTCGTGCACGGCAACCGACTGCACGTCGATATTCGCCGTGCCATTGGTCGCCCAGCTGAAGCTTGGATCGTAGTAGATCTCCCGGAACGCGACGTCAGCCAAGCCATTGCCATCAACGTCGGTCGGCTGTGAGCCGCTGACGAAAATGAACGTGAAAGTCACGCCGAGAATCCCACCGGCAAAGTTGATGTCGCGCCAGCCGGCATGCTGAACGTCAGCAAAAACGAACGGGCTGCCGCCCAGGCCGTTCAGAAATGCGACGATGCCGATGTCCAAGCCGAACGATGGGTTCTGCACGAGCGGTAGCGCCGAGCAATTCTCGTTCTCCCAAGTGGCCGTGGCAGCGAGGATCGCAGCTGTTGTTTGAGCCGCGGTCTGTCCGCCAAACGGGGGAACCGCGTCTATCGTCTGGTCGATGGCGTAGGTGATGTCATCCGCTGGACCGGTTGCCGGCCCGCTCCAACCAGCGCGGCGGGCGTCGAATGGGACAAAGTCGGCGGTGAGCTGTTTGTTACCGACATTCTTGGCCAGCACCGTGCCACCGGCCTGTCCGCTGTCCCCCGGCGCGATGTACTCGGCCACGGCCACGCGGTAGTCTGAGCCTGCGCTTTCGAGCTGTGCGTTCAGTACGTCCATGTATGTCGCCAGGTCGCTCTCAGACTCGACCGATAGCGTCACGTCAGCGGAAACCTGACGCGGCGTTGAAACTGGAGCGTCAGTGCACGCTGCCAGCAGGGCTGCGGCGAACACTGCGATCGGTACCCGCGATTGCCGTTGAAACATGGGGGCTCCTCCTCGGATTGGGTGCGTTAAGGCGCGGCCAATCTTACAGCGCGCCTGTCGCAAAGAAAGAGGGAGTCCTGCGGTTCAGGCCGGCAGCGGAACCCGGGGATACCTAACGAGCACGCGCCACGGCGCGAGTTTCGCGTTAGGCAGACGTCAACGGCCGCAGCGATCCGACTTTGGCCGCGTGCTTGGCCATGTGGCGCATCAACACGTCGGGATCGACCGGTTTGACGAGGTGGTAGTCGAAGCCTGCCTCGCGGCTCCGTTCGCGGTCTTCATTCTGTCCCCACCCGGTGAGTGCGATCAGGAGCGCGCTACGCCCCCATTCGCGCTGACGAATCTGGCGGCAGGCGTCGTACCCGTTCATCTGCGGCATGCCGATATCGAGGAGTATCACTTCCGGACGGAACGTTTCCGCCTCGGCGACGGCTGCGGCGCCGTCGCTGGCCGTGCGCACCTCGTTGCCACGGAGCTGCAGAACCAAGGCGAGGCTTTCGAGGCTGTCCGGATTGTCGTCTGCCACGAGCACGCGACGGGTGCCGAGGGACGGCCACTTTCCGGAGATCTCGGGCACGGCCTGCATTTCTAGCGTCGTAGCCAACGGCAGCCTAACGAGGAATGTGCTTCCTTTGCCAACACCGTTGCTGTGCGCGCTGATGGTCCCGCCGTGCAGCTCCACGAGGCGTCTGGCCATCGTCAAGCCGATGCCGAGGCCCCCGTGGCGGCGCTCCAGCGAGCGATCGGCCTGGGCGAACATCTCGAAGATCTGGTCCAGCATCTCCGGCGCGATACCTTCGCCGGTGTCGCTTACGCTGATCTCCACGTCGCTCCCCGTGCGGGCGACGGAAAGCGTGAGATGGCCTCCATGGTCCGTGAACTTGCTCGCGTTATGCAGCAAGTTGGCGAAGACTTGCGTTAGGCGCGTCCCGTCGCCGTCGACGGGAATGCCGCTCGGCGGAATATCGACCGTGAGTTCGTGTCGCTTGCGGTTGATTTCGGACTGTGCCGTTTCGACCGCATAGCGCAGCACATCGGCCAGCTCGACTCGCGAGGTGCGCAGCTCCAGCTTGCCCGTCGTTATGCGGCTGACATCGAGCAGATCGTCGACGAGACGCACGAGGTTGCCGAGCTGGCGTTCCATGACGTCCAGCGCTCTGTTGCGGACGCTCGCTTCCGCGGACGAACGCACGAGGTGCAGGGAATTGCGCACTGGAGCGAGCGGGTTGCGTAACTCGTGCGCCAGCATCGCGAGAAACTCGTCTTTGCGACGATCACTTTCTCGCAGCGCAGCGGTGCGTTCTTCGACGCGTTGCTCCAGCTCTTCGTTGATGCGCTCCAGACGCCGGTTCTTGCGATACAGGTCGGCGAAGATCGCGACCTTGGCTCGGAGAATCTCAGGAACGACCGGCACACCCACATAATCGACCGCGCCGGCATGATACCCTTTGAGGCGATACACATCGTTGATGAGCACCGCGGAGACCAGGATAATTGCCGTCTTGGAATACCGCGGATGCGCGCGAATCATCGACGCCAACTCAAACCCATCGAGCTCTGGCATGCAGACGTCGATCAAAACGACCGCGATCTCGCTGCGCAGCAACTGCTCGAGCGCCTCACTCGCGGATTCCGCGCGAATGAGATTCTCGCCCAGCTCGCTGAGCATGGCTTCGTAGCTCAGTAGTTTTCCTGGCTGGTCGTCTACCAGCAGGATATTGACGCGTTCGTCAGGATTCACGCGCCCTCCGATGCCTAACGGTGCAACCACATCCGGAGCGCCGATAGGAGCTGCTCCGTATTCACGGGCTTCGCAAGATAGTCCGAGGCCCCCGCCTCGAGACACTTCTCACGATCTCCTTTCATCGCTTTTGCGGTGAGCGCAATAATGGGCAATCGTCGCAACGCCGGCCGCTGGCGGATCGCTTGCATGGTCTTGTAGCCGTCCATCTCCGGCATCATGATGTCCATGAGAACGATGGCAAGGTTCGGCGTTGCTTCGAGCGTTTGGATCGCCTCACGTCCCGTCGTCGCCGTAAGCACGTTCATCCCACGGCGCTCTAGCACACTGCTCAAGGCAAAGATATTCCGCACGTCGTCGTCGACCACCAGCACCGATTTGTTCATCAAGAATTCATCGGATGCGTGCAGTCGCTCCAGCAGGCGCTGCTTTTCAGCCGGCAGATCGGAAATGACGCGATGCAAGAACAGTGACGTTTCGTCGAGCAGACGCTCGGGCGACTCGACGCCTTTTACCACGACGCTCCGGGCGAGCGCCTTGAGCTGCGCATCTTCATCCGGCGTCAGCTCTTTCCCCGTAAACACAACGACCGGAATGTCTCTCAATGCCGCGTCGTCACGGATCGCTTCGAGCACCTCGAAGCCCGACATGTCCGGAAGTCGCAGATCGAGAACGACACAGTCGTACGCTCCGCCGCGCAGAGCCTCCAAGGCGTCCTTTCCGGTCCCGACGCATTCGACCGTAATGTCATCGTAGCCTAACAACTGCTCGATACTCAACTGCTCAGCTGGATTGTCCTCCACGATCAGCAATCGCTTGGCGCGCGGGGTGGCGAATTCTTTGATGCGCGAGAGCGCCGCATCGAGTCCGCTCGCGCTTGTCGGCTTCGTCACGAACGCAAAGGCGCCGCGCGCGAGGCCGTGCTGGCGGTCTTCATCCAGGGTGACGATCTGAACCGGGATATGGCGCGTCGCCGGATCCTGCTTGAGCTGACTGAGCAC
>JBFMFA010000136.1:0-7469 GCA_040753195.1 Gemmatimonadota bacterium
CTAACGATCACCACCCAATGACCGACATCGATCTCGAGCGTGACCGCTTGGCTTCCATGACCCGAAAGGGAATCGGCATGCCGGTCGCAGGTCTGCTGTACTGGCTGACGGTTGCTGTGCTGCTGCGAACATTTCCCGAACGCACGGGACTGATCTATGCGTTCTTCGCGACCGGCGTTGTTTTCCCAGTGGGAGCGCTACTGACGCGACTCGTCGGCGGTGACCTCTTTGCGAAGAGCCCCACGCTGACACCCCTTGGCCTGCAGCTCGCCGCCATTCAGTTGTTCTACTGGCCGGTCATCATCGTCGTCTTCCGAGCCGCGCCGGAGTGGACGCCCTTTGCGATGGCGGTCCTTTTTGGATCTCATTTCCTGCCGTATTGGTGGCTGTATCGCAGCCGCGCGTACGCCATGCTCGCCGTCTTGACGACGGTGGCGTGTTCCATTGTTGTGATCGTGGCGGGCAACGCTCTCTTCAGCATCATCCCGCTCATTGCAGCGAGTTGCTACGCGGTCTCAACTGTCGCGTTAGGCATCGAGGTCGCCAGCCAGCGCCGGCGACTCGTTTAGCGCTCCCGCGCAGGAACCGCACACAGCCGAGCGAGTCATGTTCGCCACCGACGCAGAACTGTACGACGCGATTTACTTCACATTCAAAGACTACGCTGCTGAGGCGAATGACGTCGCTCAGCGTATCCGCGCGCTGCACCCCGCTGCGCGCAGCGTGCTCGACGTGGGTTGTGGCACTGGCGAGCACGCGCGTTTGCTCGCGACGACGCATGGGTTCTCGGTCGACGGCATCGACATTAACGCGGATTTTCTGCGTCTCGCGCGAGAAAAGAACCCGGCTGGCGTTTTCGTCACGGCTGACATGACTGCTTTCGATCTCGGTCGACGATACGACGCCGTGATTTGCATGTTCAGCACGATCGGCTACGTCCAAACGCTCCCCAGGCTCGACCTCGCACTGGGATGCCTCGCGCGGCATGTGACGGACAAGGGGATTGTGATCGTCGAACCGTGGTTTCCTCCCGGTGTTCTGGAAGACGGACATCATTCAACACGGTCGGCGGAGGCGGACGGCATTCGCGTAACGCGCGATTCCTCGACCCTGATCGATGGCCGTATCTCGCGTCTGCGCTTTGACTACACAATCGACGACGGCATCCAAACGCGACGAGTATCAGAAGTCCATGAACTCGGATTGTTCACGCCGGACGAGACCCTGCGCGCCTTCGACGCGGCGGGCCTCGACGCGCAGCATGAAGCCCCGTCCGAGCGAAACCGTGGACTCTATATCGCGCGGCGGCGCGCCTAACGCTTCGCGACGAGGTCCACTTCGGCGGCGACAACACCGAAGCCGTTCCAGTGTGGAGACTCGGCCACGCGCCGCAATAATTCCCGGCCGCGTGCGCTGTCACCCTTCAGCAGGAGATAGTTCGCCACGGCATATCCACTCGTTGAAAAGCGCACCGAGTCGCTGCTCGCAGCCGTCATCACCTGGTCCGGCGAGCGCCGGCCTTTGTACATCAGAATGTTCTCGTAATACGAGCGGTTGGTCGTAACGTTCATGCCGTCCTGGAACGACGCGATAGCGCTGGCGGCATCGGCAGCACGACCGGCGCGCATCAGCGCGCGCCAGTACCAGTCGCTCATCGAAACGCGCGACTCCACATCCGTCGCCGTCCTCATGCAGCTGCGGTACCCGCGCCTGTAGGCGCCGCTCGCCTCACGCGCGCGCAACGCGTCGTTGGAAGCGAAGCCCAGACACTTCGCGTAAATCGCCGCCGCCGGCGCAAAATGGCCTAGCAAGTAGTGCGCGAGGCCCCGATGATACGCAATGTCGAAATCCGTCGAGTCGAGCTGCGCCGCGCGATCGAGGTCACGGGTACCCTCCTGGAAGCGGCGCACCGTGATGTGGCGATGGCCACGGAAGCGATAGAACCTCGCATCGTTAGGATGCAACGCGATACCGCGCGAGTACAGATCGATCGCGTCCCGAAACTTCCACGCCGCTGCCCGGGCGGCGGCCGCTGCCAGCAACAGATCCGCGTCGTTAGGGCTGGCGCGCAGCGCGGAGTCCGTCTTCGCCACCGCGTCGAGCGGAAGCGCCGGCCGCCGCAACGGCGTGCCTAGCAGGGACATGCCCTCCACGTCGGACGGAAGGGTGGTCTGAGATGGGCTGGACGCGCAGCCCAGCGTCAGCAAGAGAAACAGCGATCGAGAGAGCGGCGTAAGTCGTGACATAGTCTGTGCGGGATGGGACAACTATCCGCCATGGCCACCCCTCGCGGCAAGGGCTAGGATAGTGCGAGTGAGGCGCAGTCGGCCGTTCCCTTACCCGGCTACGGACCATGCCTAACGTTGTATCGAGGACGCCATGCGGTTGAGCGACAAAGAGCTGCAGGATGTGCTGGCGCGCGCGGAGCAAATCGAGCGCGGGATGTTCCAGGGGGACGACGTCAACGCGGAGTTACAGGCTGTCATCGAGGCCGCGGAGGAGGTCGGCATCGCACGGTCCGCGGTCGAGCGCGCGTTGCGCGAGCGCCTCAATTTGCCGATGAAGCCACCGTCGCCAGGCTCGCTCGTTTTCGCGAAATCGGCCGACGGCAAGTTCTACGCTGCCGAAGTGCGCTCACAATCTCGCGACGGCGTTGAGGTGCAGTTCATGAACGGGAGTGACCATACGGTCGCCGCTGATGAATTGCGGCCGCTGTCGCTGATTCCCGGTCAGCGCATCGTGGTCGACTGGCCCTGGTGGGGACCGTGGACGTGCAACGTGATCGCCTACGACCGAGACGCCAAACGAGTCAAGGTGAATGACGGCTGGGGGTATACGCGCACCTTTCCGCTGAGCGAGGTCTGGTTGCCTACGCCGCGCGGAGAAGCGGGGAACCGCATGCGCATCTACGCCGCTCTGTTGGGCTCGGGCGCTGCGGCGGGCGGACTCATTGGCGCGCTGATCACCTACCTCGTGCTTCGTTAGGCTATGACAATCCCCGTAAATCGCCGAACATTTCTCGCAACGGCTGGTAGTCTCGCAGGCGCGGCGTGGTTGCCACGCTGGAGTGCCGCTCAACCCTCCAAGACCCGGCTCATCCTGCTCGGCACGGGCGGTGGTCCACGGCCCAAGAAACTCAATCAGGCGTCGTCGCAAGTCATTGTGGTGAACGACCAGCTGTACGTGATCGATTGCGGCGACGGCGTCGCGCAGCAGCTGGTGCGGGCAGACCTCACGCTTCCCAGTCTGCGGCACGTCTTCATTACCCATAACCACTCCGACCACAACGCCGACTACGGCAATCTGCTGTTGCTGTCCTGGGCCACCGGCTTGCGCACGCGTGTGGACACATGGGGGCCGCCGCCGCTGGGCCGCATAACGAAGCTGTTCTTGGAGATGAACGCGTATGACATCGACATTCGCGTCCGCGACGAAGGACGCGTGCCGCTGGTCCCACTCATCCAGGCCCACGAACTGCGTGGCCCAGGCCTCGTTATGCAGGATGCCAACATGCGCGTCACATGTGCGCTCGTCGAGCATCCCATGGTATCACCCGCTTACGCCTACCGCTTCGATACCGCTGATCGCAGCATCGTGATTTCCGGCGACACCGCGCGTTCCGAGAACCTCATCGCACTCGCAAAAGGCGCAGACGTTCTCGTGCACGAGGCGATGTTCATGCCGGCCGTCGACCGGCTCGTCGCGCGCATTCCGAATGCGTCGACGCTCCGGCAGCACCTCGTCGCCAGTCACACATCCGCCGAAGATTGCGGGCGCATCGCCACTGCGGCGGGGGTGAAGACACTCGTGCTCTCACACTTCGTACCACCGGACGATCCGCAGGTCACCGAGCAGATGTGGCTGGATGCCGCGCGCCAGCACTTCAGCGGCCGCATCATCGTCGGCCGTGATTTGCTGGAGATCTGACAGCTCCTCTGATTGCGCCGCTTTCACTCGGCGCGCATGGCGCGCATCGGATCAACGATTGTCGCACGCCGTGCCGGTATCCACGACGCCGTTAGCGCCGCCACTGCGATCATCGCGGCCACAGCGACAAGTGTTAGCGGATCCCACGGCGCAACGTCGATGAAGAGCGCGCGCATCAAGCGTGTCACGGCGAGCGCGCCTGCCGCACCGATCGTGAGCCCGATGACCGCGAGCCGCACACCTTCGGTGATTACCAAGCGTAAGACACGAGCGCGCTGAGCACCTAACGCGATCCGCAGGCTCAGTTCGAAACGGCGCTCCGTGACGCCGTACGAGATCACGCCATATATGCCGATTCCGGCGAGGAGAAGCGCGAGCGCAGCGAACCCGCCGAGAAGTTGGGTTGCAAAACGCCGGCTCGATATCGAGCGGGCGATGACCTGCTCCATCGACTGGATCTGCGCGAGCGGCGCTCCCGGCTCCAGCTCACGAACGATCTGCCTAACGCCTGGGACGAGCGCGAGCGGATCTCCGGCCGATCGTATCACCAGGTTCATATCTGTCGGCCAGTAATACGCGCTCTGCCCAGCTTGGGCGTGCGGGAAATACATCGACGGCGGTGATTCCGACAGATAACCGCCCTCGCGTATGTCGCGGACAACACCGACAACCGTTGCCCATGGTGCGTCTTTCGCCAGCATCTTGATCGTACCACCGAGTGCGCCCTTGGTGGGCCAGTACTTCTTTTCCATCGCCTCATTCACCACCGCCACAAGCGGCGCGCCTGATCGATCCTCGTCGGTAAACGTGCGTCCCTTCACGAGACGGATCCCCATCGTCTCGAAGAATTGCGGCGAGACTTGTTGCGGCATCGCGCTCGGCGATTGCGCAACCGTGGTCATCGGTGCGCCGTCGAGGAGGATGGACCAGATGCTCCATCCATCGCGCACAGGCAGGTCGCCTACGACCGCTGCGGCGCGCACTCCGCGGTGCGCGCGAACACGTTCTAACACGTTTTGATAAAACCCAACAGCGCGATCACCGCGATACTCAGTCGCCGGGAGGCTCACGCGCATGGTGAGTACGTTGTTAGGCTCGAAACCGAGATCAATCGCCTGGAGATTGGCGAACGATCGAAGCATGAGACCCGCGGCGCTCAGAGTAATCGTTGCGAGCCCAACCTCGGCAATTACCAGCGACCGCCGCAGACGACTGATGCTGCGACCGTGACCACCGGCGCGTCCCCCTTCTTTCAGGGTCTCGGCGCTCTTGTCTGGAGCGGACTTCAGCGCCGGGACAATGCCGAACAGGAGTCCTGTACCTAACGAGATAGCGACCGCGACGGCGAGCACCGGGAGATCGACGGTGACCTGATCGAGACGAGGGATTACCTGTGGAGCGAGCGCGACCAGGAGCCGCACCCCTTGCCATGCCAGAACAATGCCTAGCGCACCGCCGACAATCGCGTACAGCGCGCTTTCCGAGAGGGCCTGGCGCACGAGCCGCACGCGTGAGGCACCTAACGCCGCGCGCACTGCTAGTTCTTTCCGGCGCGCTTCGCCCCGTGTAAGGAGCAAATTGGCGACGTTTACGCATGCGATCAGCAAGACGAACGTGACGCCTGCAAGCAGCGCGAAGAGGTACGGCCGCGTTTTTCCCACGAGTGAGTCTGCAAGCAGGGCGAGCTTCACCTGTGGTGGCTTCCCGACGGCGTATACGTCGGGATACGTGGTCCCCCACCGCTTGCCGAGCACGTTCATCTCCGCGGTTGCGGCCGCGACGGTGGCATTCGGCGCGAGTCGCCCGATAAGCTCCAAATAATGATTGTTGCGCGTCCACAAACTGTCGTAATTCAGGCGCAAAGGAACCCAAACGCTGATCGCGGGGGACGGGTAGGCAAAATCGGGTGGCATAACGCCGACCACGACACGCGGCGCTCCGTTGAGACTGATCTCTCTGCCGACCACGCTCGAATCGGCCGCATAACGACGCGTCCAAAGCCCATGGCTCAACACGACGACCTGCGTTGCGCCCGGCTTCTCCTCTTCCGGCGTGAAGGCGCGCCCAACGAACGGCTGCACGCCGAGTACTTGAAAGAATCCGTCCGATACGCGAGCGACGCGCACACGTTCCGCCTCACCATCACCACCGGTGAGATTGCCGTTGGCGTAGGCAACCGCGGCGATGCGCTCGAGCGACCTGACGTCGCGACGATAGTCGACGAACTCCGGCTCCGAGGTGCTTCCGTAGGGTTCCTGGTGACCGATCGTCACGAGACGTTCGGGTTCATGGTATGGCAATGGTCGGAGCAGCACGCCGTTGATGACCGAGAAGATGGCGACCGTGGCGCCGATCCCGAGGGTCAGTGTGGCGAGCACGATGGCGCTGAACGCCTTAGTGCTCGTTAGGCTGCGGATCGCGTAGCGGGCGTCTAAGAGAATCGTCGTGAGCATCCAGTCCTTCCGGCGTGAGGAACGGAGAATGGCAGTGCGACCCGCACGTCGCGCGCGCCGGCTACTGCGAAGAGAACGAATGGCCGAATCGGCGCGAGCGGGGAGCGCGTTGCGGAGGAAATCGAGGAGCGCACGCGGCCACACGATCAGGGGCGCCGCGAACGAATACGATATTCGCGCATGTGCAAGACGATCACGGAAGAACTCGACCATCGCATCGCCGAACTCTTCGCGGAAATCGCGCGGGTAGAGATGCAGTAGCGCGCGATAGATGCGTTCCTGCACTCCGCGAGGTCGCGTGCGGCGGAACTCTGTCATCGCGCGCTATCTGGCGCGAGAATGCGCGATGCTTCCGCGATGCGTACCAGGCGCCGTAAACGTGCCGCTTCCGCAGCGACGACACGCTTGCCGAACGGCGTTAGGCGATAGTAGCGGCGCCGTTCGTCATCGTTTGTTGCGGCCGGGCGCCGGCTGCTTTCTTCGACCAGCCGCTCGTCCTGCAGCCGGCGAATCGTGCGATACAACGAGCCGGCCTCCAGCTCGATATCGCCGTCGGTGTGCGCTAGCACATCCTGCATGATCCCATAGCCATGGCGATCGCCGCTGCGCCCCAGCATCAGCAGGATCAAGAAGTCGATCGACTTGAGCGGCGTCAGCTCCGCTGGATCGCGTGGGGAATGGCTGGGCATCGGAGCGCTCGCTATCGAGACAGATGGACTATAGGCAAAATGCCTATAGTCCGTTAGACAGCAAGTTGTGCCACGCGGTTTGAAAATCGTTTTACGGCTTCGGTTCGTCGGTTGAACCGCTGAGCGCCAGGCGCCCAGCCACCGCTTCCATCTGCTCTCGGCGACGGCGCGCCCAGGCCGGCAGCTGCAACGCAGAAACTCCAATCATCGACGCGCCCAAAACGGCCAGGATGCCGATCGTGTCCAGCGACGCACTGAGACTTCCCGTGAGCGTCCCCGCGGTGGTCACTACGCCTGCGGCGCCGAGAAAACCGAGACCTGCGTTGATATACGCGCGCGCGTTGCCCTTGACCGTCTGTAGTCGCACGCGGTCGCCGTCCGCAGTCGGCTCGACGAGTGC
>JBFMFA010000137.1:0-7464 GCA_040753195.1 Gemmatimonadota bacterium
ATCAAGAACGCCGAGAAAAAAGGGAACTTGCTCGTTAGGCTCCGCGGCCGGCAAACGGGCAAGAAGCCGATCTTGCTGCTCTCGCACATGGACGTGGTCGAAGCCAAGGCCGAAGACTGGACCCTACCGCCGTTCAAGTTCGTGGAGCAGGACAGCACCTTTTATGGCCGCGGCGTGGCGGACGACAAGGACGACGGCGCGATGCACCTCGCCATCGTTATGCGGCTCAAGGCCGAAGGGTACGTCCCCGAACGCGATATCATTGTGGCCCTGACCGCCGATGAAGAAGGCGGGCCCGCCAACGGCGTCGAGTATCTCCTCGAGAAGCACCGCTCGCTCGTCGACGCGGAATATGTATTGAATGAAGGCGGCGGTGGTCGCGTGCGCGACGGGAAGAAAGTGTCTCACGACATCCAAGCCAGCGAAAAGAAATTCCAGAACTTCCAGCTCGAGGTCACGAACCCGGGCGGCCACTCCTCACGTCCAGTCAAGGACAATGCGATCACGCACCTCTCCGACGCGCTCGTCAAAGTGGGTGCATTCGATTTCCCCGTGCATTTGAACGAAGTCACGCGCGAATACTTCCGTCGCTCGGCTGCGATCACCGAAGGGAAGATGGGTGAAGCGATGAAGGCGATCGTGGCAAATCCGAACGACGCACGGGCCGCTGCCACGCTCGCGGAGGACCCGTCGTACAATTCGCAGCTGCGCACGACGTGCGTGGCGACGCTACTCGAAGGCGGACACGCCAGCAACGCACTCCCGCAACGTGCGCGCGCGAATGTCAATTGCCGCATCCTGCCTGACGAGTCGCCGGCGGATATCAAAAAAACACTCGAGCGAGTGATCGCCAATTCCAAAGTGGCCGTCACCGCGCAAGGTGAAGCGCGCAATTCGCCGCCCTCACCACTCACGCGCGAGCTGATGGGCGAGATCGACCGTGTCACAAAAGAGATGTGGCCCGGTGTTCCGGTCATCCCGACCATGAGCACGGGGGCCACCGATGGATTGTACTTCCGCAACGCGGGCATTCCAGTGTACGGCGTTTCGGGTTTCTTCTACCCGGAGACCTTCGCGCACGGCATGAACGAGCGCGTTCCGGTGCGCGCCTTCTACGAAGGGATGGAATTCATGTATCGCCTCGTGAAGACCTTAACGGGTGCGCGCGTGCCCGTCAGTTGATGCCGATTCCGGAACGGTATTATCGAGAGCAAATCGCGCGCGCTGAGCAGGCCGAGCGGCTCGCTGTGCACGATCGACGCCGCGCATGGGTGCGCGTGTTAGGCGAGATCTTGCTGTGGACTGTACTCGGGCTGACGGGGCTCGGCCTCGGCCTGCACACGCTGGGCGTAGAGCGAGCACTGGTTTACTGGTGGGGAGGAGCGTTCGTGTGGGTGGCAGGTGTAAGCACCGCAGTCATTACAGCGTATCTGCGCGGAGCCAAGCGCGGATACTGGCAATGAACCGACGAATCGACGGCACACCTTCCTTCCCCTGCAATCGATGACGGCATCTCGACGTGATTTTGTTCGTTCGGCGGCAACCGGCGCATTCGGTCTCGGTTTGTTGCCGAACCTAACGATGCGACAGTATCTCGGCATGCGCGACGTGCCGCAGCCGCGGGCAAAGCTGCGCATCCTCGTGCTCGGCGGCACGAGTTTCATCGGTCCGTATCAGGTGCAATATGCGCTCGACCGCGGGCACTCGATCACGCTCTTCAATCGCGGTCGTACGAACCCTCAGCTCTTTCCAACGGTCGAAAAGCTGATTGGCGACCGGAACAGCGATCTCAAGTCCCTCGAGGGGAAGCAGTGGGACGTCGTAATCGACAATTCGGCAACGGACCCCAAGTGGGTCGAGTTGACGGCGAGCCTCTTGTCCAAAAACGTCAAGCGCTACGTTTTCACGTCGACGCGCTCCGTCTATGCGGATACGAGTCGCATTCCCATGACGGCCGATGCGCCGGTATTTACGCGAGAGAACACCACCGTACAGCCGGGCCAAAACCTTCCGTATGGCTTGGCGAAGGCCGAATCGGAAAAGACGGCGCACAGGCATTTTCCGGGCCGCACGCTCGTCGTTAGGCCGTCGCTCATCGTGGGGCCCGGCGATCTAACCGATCGCTTCACGTATTGGCCAGTGCGCATCGAGCGCGGCGGCGAAGTGCTTGCGCCGGGTGACGGCAGTGACCGCGTGCAAGTGATCGACGTGCGTGATCTATGTGAGTGGATGATCCGGCTGTGTGAGAACGAGGTCGTCGGTACATACAACGGCCTGGGTCCCAGGAACGGCTATTCGTTCGCCGAGTTGCTGCATGGCATCAAAGCGGTGACGAGCTCGGACGCGACGTTCACATGGTGCGATACGGATTTTCTGACGCAGCACGATGTCCGCGGCTACCGTGAAATGCCTGTGTGGCAGCCGTCGCGCGGGCGAACGGCTGGGTTCGGCCGCTTCGACGTTTCCAAGGAGATCGCGTTAGGCCTGACGTATCGTCCTCTCGCCGTGACCGCCAAGGATACGCTCGACTACTACCACGCTCAACCGGCGGAGCGACAGGCAACGTTGCGCGCCGGAATTACCCCCGAGCGCGAGCGGCAGGTGCTGGACGCCTGGAAAGCACGCGCTCGCTGAACACACGTCCAACGCACTCGCTCGACCGCGCATCTTCCTGGTGCGCGGTTTGCGTTTATGGAGTCCGGGAAAGCCGTTAGGCCCCATGCACTTGTGCATGCACGGTAACTCGGAGGATCCTGAAGGTGAGTGCGCGTATAGAAGAAGTCAGTCAGGCGACCTGCACAACTCGAGACATCGCCATCGTCGGCGCCGCAGCCGGGCTCACAGCCGGAGTAGTCATGGCAACGTGGGCCGTGCTCACATCGGTATGGCATGGCCTCGGGCTCATGGCGTCATTCGAAAGCATCGGAGCCACGTTTCTCGGCCCGAACGCGACGAACTACGGCCTGTTCAGCATACTGTACGGCATGCTGGTCCACGGACTCACGGCGGCAGCCCTCGGAGTGTTCTTCTGCGCGTTGCTTCCGCCTAACGCGACATCGGGACATGCCACGGCGGCCGGACTCGGCTTCGGTGTGGCCGTTTTGCTGGCGATGACATTTATCATCACACCGGTCGTGAATCCTGTTCTGCGACATACGGTGAGCTCGATCCCCAAGTCCTGGGTGATTCAGCACATCCTCTTTGGCATCACGTTAGGCCTGGTACCCGGCTACTGGCGCATCTATCGCGACGCAGTCCGCGATCGGCTGGAGTCACATCCGTTCGCCGTAATGATCAGACCCGCACGGCTGCCAGCGCCACCGCGCGTCGCGAGCTACCCGCGCATCGCGCGAGCCCGTGTCGCACTGCGGCGGGCCGAATTGATGGGACCGCCCCGCAAGCGTCACCCCGCGACGATGAAGCAGGCCGCCTCATAAGTCGCACGGCTGAGCTCGCACAACCTAACGAATAGCGGCGCGCGAGTTGCATCGGACGCACCCAGTCTTCCCGGTAATTATGCCGGACAGGAGGATTGATGATGGCAGTCAAAGGCATGCGCAGTGAGATCGTGGTCGTTCAACACACAGTGGCTGGCGATTCCATCTTCTCCGGCGGCATCGCGGGCATCGTCGGCGGTGCGCTGCTCATGTCTTTCGCGATCGGAACCTCCGTAATGAACGGTGGTGACATTCTGTCTCCATTCCGCCTGGCGGGAGCGACGTTCATTGGCCCGGCCGCCATGAATGGAGGGACGGCGATCATTCTGTATGGGGCACTCGTGTACCTCGTCACGTCGATCGTCTGGGGAATTCTTTTCGCGGCGATCCTGCCGCGTGATGCATCACCAGGGTCTGCATTCGTCGCGGGACTGGTGTACGGTCTCGTCGTTATGCTGATCATGTCGTACGCGGTATTGCCGTTGGTCAATCCGGTAATGCGAAGCGCCGTAGAAGGGACCACCTCCTTCACAATGGAGCATCTCATCTACGGAGGCTCTCTGGCGCTGGTGCCGATGCTGCGACGCCGGTTCACCACGCAAGGAGAGTAAAGAGGGGGAAAGAAGGGAGCGAAGCGAGGATACGTTGCACGAGGAAAGGGGGCGTCCCGCAAACGCCCCTTTTTCCTTTCCCCCTTGCGACCGAGTCGAGTGCGCCGCAGCATCAGCAGTCACAATGCGCACCTTCATCGCGGCGATCGGCGGCGCGGACAACACCGCGCTGAGTAGCTTCGTTAGGGAGCGGCTGGCAAGCGATGCTACAATGAACGCCGCGCACGTCGTGATGGACGATCTGGGGACCGATGCGCTGGAAGTCGCGGAACGGCTGAACGCCGAGTGGCCGCGGTTCGAACGCGTGATTTTTCTTGGCAGTGTACCACGGGCGCGTCCCGTCGGAAGCCTCGCCGCGTACCGCTGGGACGGCGATCCACTGAACGGGGCGTTCAATGGCCGGGACGCAGACGGATGGGTGCGTTTCGATTCAACATTGCTAGCCGTGAAAGACCTCGTGGATCTGCCGGATGATGTCATTGTGGTTGAGGTCGAGCCGGACGACTTCGATGGAAATACGGCAGAGACAACTTTTCCAGCCTTGGCGCTCGAACGCGCACAAACTCTGCTGCGGAGGCTGGCAACGAGCGCTCGCGCGGCCGACGCGCTTCCCAAAAGGACGTTAGGCGGCCTCTAGCGCGCACGCTGGCTGGTCCGGATGCTGCAACCCTGGCCATCCCCACACTGAGAGGGCTGTATGGCCGGACCACAGGAATTCACATGCCGCGCCTGCGGGGCGCAGTTCGATAGCCGTGAGAAGTTGGACA
Source organism: Gemmatimonadota bacterium (assembly GCA_040753195.1). Taxonomy (GTDB): domain Bacteria; phylum Gemmatimonadota; class Gemmatimonadetes; order Gemmatimonadales; family Gemmatimonadaceae; genus DASYRX01. The sequence goes on from JBFMFA010000137.1 coordinate 4,816, forward strand.
AACACAATAAACGTGAACACAGTGTGAGTCAGGCGGACGGCGCCGGTGACGCCGACAGGATGCAGGGTCAACAAGGCTCGCGTCAGGAGCAACAGACGCCCCGCGGTCGCAGCGAACCGATCGACGAAGATTACGCCGGGTAGCCAACATCATGGCTCGTTAGGCAGCACACCCGCCGGGACGCTCATCGTGCGCGCCCCGGCGCGAGCGCGTGCATCGCTGGCGTGCTCGACTGGAAAAAAGCGGCACTCATGTTGCCACAGCCGTAGATACCTACTGGGACGGAGCCGACACATGCGCGCACAAGACCTCATGACAATCAGCCCCGCGTGCGTCACGCCTGACGAGAACTTGCGCAAAGTCGCACAACTCATGGCTGACACCGACTGCGGCTGCATTCCCGTCGTCGACGCGGGCGACAACCGGCGAGTCGTCGGCGTGGTGACTGATCGCGACATTGCCATTCGCGGTGTCGCGCGGGGAAAAGGGCCGGACACCAAGGTCGCGGACGTGATGACCGCGGACGCCGAATGCTGTCTGCCTGACGATGATATCGAGACCGTCGAACGCGTCATGGCCGACAGGCAGGTTCGACGCGTGGTGATCGTCGACGACGACGGCTATTGCGTCGGCATCGTTGCGCAGGCCGACCTCGCTCGAGCGAGCGGAAAGTCGGGCGACGTCACCAAGCAGGATGTTGCGCGCGTGGTGGAACGCATTTCCGAGCCTACGACAAGCGCGCAATCCACGTAACACCAATCAATCCGAGGTGCCTTCTATGAACAGAATGCGACACGCAGTTCTCGCGGCGTGCGTCACCGTTGGCCTCACCGCGTGCGGACCACGGGATGCGGCATACGATGATACGACGGGCTTGCAGGTCGACACAGCGGCTGGTATGGCAGCGCTTCCGCAGGAGTACACTGAGTCCGAGATGTTAGGTCTCGTGGGGCTCGCAAATGAGGGGACGATCGCGCTCGCCAACATGGCCAAGACAAAAGCCACCTCACCTGAAGTACGCGACCTCGCTGCAAAGGCGATCGATGGCCACTCCGCGCTTGATCGGAAAGGAAAGGATCTCGCTGCGCAGTTAAACCTGACGCCGATGGTGCCGAGCGCCGATGAAAGCCTTGCTGACAATCAGGCTCGTTGGAGCGAAGAGCTGACATCGAAGCCAAGGGGGAAGGAATGGGATGCTGCATACCTCGAGTACGAGATCGAGAGGCACGAGACGATCTTGGACGAGGTGAAGGACGCACTCACTCGCGAACAGCGTCCTGAGCTTCGGGCATTTCTCGAGGAAACGCGTACTCACATCGAAGGCCATCTTCCGGCGTATCGGGACGTGCTAACGAAACTGCGAGCCTAAAGGGAGCGTGTACGAGTTCTCAGCGACTAGTCGCCAAGGTCGAGGTTCCTTAGAGCCATGAGGAGAGGGCGAAGAGTGTGTAGCTGACTGTTTTCAGCTGTCAGTGCCAACTAGCAATTCATCTCTGATAGCTGAAGCCGTTCGCTGCAAACTCATGCCTCTCTCCTCAAGCTCTAAAGAGCCCCGCCACTTGGGCGACGCGTCGCTGATCGTTGATGCGGCAAATCAGAATAGTCCGGCATCGTCGTCACGAGTCCGTAGTCGCGCAGATTGCGACTCGAGCCGGCCACCAGTTGATCGTTGAGATGCGCGAGGAAGAAGTCGAATGCATCGTCCTGATCGGCGTCCACGATCTGCAGATCAGTTGAATTCATGGTGAGCTTGCCGAAGCGCAGCACACGTCCCTGATAGAACATGTAGTTCTTTGCCCTCTGTGCGGGCAGGAGCTTGGGGACTTTGCGAGGCGTGCGCGCGACGAGCGTTTGCACAACTTCGCCATTCACGACCTGAACGGACCTAACGCGACTCTGGATCCGCGGTGGTGGTAGCAGCAGCTCTGGCGCAAGGAGGAAATCGTCTTTTTCGATCGTCACGCCACGGCCGGATCGCACCTTCACCATGTTCTCCAACTCGATGTTGAAGAGGTCCATGATTTTGCGGACCGACAACCCCGCGACTTTCACCGAGGTGGGGTGCAAGCGCAGGCGCCCATCCGGAGTGACACTCAGGCGCGAGCGGATCTTAAAGGGAAGGTTGATCGCTTTATCCAGCACACCCGTCTGCACAAGCTCCGAACCTTCGACGCTCACGCGCAGCTTCTTGATATCGCTGCCTGGGTAGTTGAAGACATACGTGTTGAGGAGCGCCGTTAGGCTCGCCGGTGTAACAGCGACAACGGCACTATCGATCACGATATCGAATGAGCTGGGATCGTCGAACCACGGTGGTTGGTTGCGCCGCGTGCTCCGCAGTGTGCCCCGCAGATAGGCGATCTTGAGGGTAACGCGTTCGTCGACGCGATAGTCGACGTTGCGCATCTCCGATTCGACGGGACCGACCCCGGTTTCGCTAGCTCGCGCAAGCGCGCGTGGCAGCGCGGCAGCGGATCGTTGTTGTGCTCGAAGTGGCGAACTACTCGCGACGATGATCGTCAGCGCAAGCACCAATCGACGAGAGTGCGTAGGCATGAGAAGCCTCCACCCCTTGCCGTTGCATCGAATGGGCCAAGACCAGACCTTGGACCTTAGACCTTAGACCTTAGACCTTAGACCTTAGACCTT
>JBFMFA010000138.1:0-7454 GCA_040753195.1 Gemmatimonadota bacterium
TCGAGACGTCATGTCCCGAGAGAGCAAGAAAAATCGCGCACAGCACGGCCACTGCTGCGAATGCAATCGCGTACGCGAGAATGCGCGACGGAGTGGACGCCTGAAGCACTACGGTGTGCCAAGCAGTGCGCGCCCGACGGCACCCAGCGAGCGGTCCACCGCGGTGAGACGTCCTGCATACATGACGAGAACTCGGTCGCAGGTAGCAATCAGCTCATCAAGGTCGCTGGAGTAGAAAACGACAGCCGCGCCGCGATCGCGCGCAGCTCGTAGTCGCCCACGAACAAAGGCAGCGGCACGCACATCTAGACCGCGAGTTGGATTCTCAGCCACGATGAGACTGGGTTCGCCAGCCAGTTCGCGAGCAAGCACGAGCCGCTGTTGATTTCCACCCGAAAGCGTGTCCGCACGTATGCGCTCATGTGCTGCACGCACATCGAACTCGCTTAACAGTCGGCGAGTTGTGTTTGTCCACAATGTTCGATTGATCCATCCCCGACGCCGTACAGCTCCGCGGATCGCGACGTTCTCCCAAAGCTGCATGGCGCCGGCGATGGCTTCGACGCGGACATCCTCGGGGATAAACGCGACGTCGTCCGGCGCGCTGATTGAACCCACGGTGGGCGTTTGTCGTCCCGCCAGAACTCGTAGCAGCAAACGGTGGCCCGAGCGCTCGAGTCCAGCGATGCCGACAATTTCTCCGTGGTGAAGCGCCACCGAGACATCGAGGATTCGTTCCCGATGTACGTCGTCATGAGCACTCACCGAATGCAGGCTCGCGATTGGCCTCTGTGATGTCACCCGCACCGCCAAGGACCTTTCCGGTTCTCCGGGCGGCGCGGAGCCAAGCATCGCCGTGACGAGCTCGGTCTCGGTGAGATTCTCGACAGTCCCGCTCAGTGCGGTGCGTCCCTGGCGCAGCACAGTGACTTCGTCAGCGACACCCAGGGCGTCCTGCAGCTTGTGGGTGATAAGCACAACGCTGCGCCCCGATGCCGCGAAACGCCTGGTCCACTGCAACAGGGCTCGCGCCTGCGCTGGCGCGAGTAGCGCCGTGGGCTCATCGAGAATCAGAATTCGGCAGTCTCCCCGCAGCGCCTTGGCGATTTCCAGATGTTGCTGTTCGGCAGCGGACATCGCGTCAACGCGTAAAGTCGGATCGAGGGCGATTCCCAATTCGGCGCTGCACCACGCCAGTCGCTCACGTTCCTGTAACGCGTGAAAGCGTCCATGTCCGCCTAACGCAAAGTTCTCGAGCGCGGACATCTGCGGGACGAGCGCGAAATGTTGATGCACCATCCGGATGCCGAGCCGGACTGCATCGGTTGAGGAATGAAAGTGAACAGTGCGGCCATCGATCTGTACGACGCCGGCGTCGGGCGCGATTGCGCCGAACGCGATCCGCATCAGGGTCGTCTTTCCCGCACCGTTCTCTCCGAGAAGTGCATGAACACTTCCCGGGGCCACGGACAGAGTCGCCGAATCGAGTGCAACAACCTCAGCGAAACGTTTTGTAATCCCGCCAAGAGCAAGAGCAGGGGTTGTCACAGTCCGCTAGGCGCGGCCAAGAATGTCCACGGAATTCCATAGTGCGTACTGGCATGTTCGGCGAGCGCTTGAACGCCTAACGTCTCAGTGGCGTAGTGCCCCGCGTAGATCACCGTGATCCCGAGCTCGGTGGCTTCGACCGCCGTATGATGCGGGCCTTCACCGACGATCAGAGTGTCGATGGCGTCCGCGGCGGCCTCGCGGAGTGTATCGCTACTCGCTCCGGCGCCGCTGCAGATTGCCCAGCGCCGTGTGCGTTGCCCACTACGTATCTCCGTAGTGCGCACTGCACTTTCATGCGCAGCGACGAATTTTGTCGTGGTAGCCACCAAGTCCGCGGTTGCCAGATCGCTCTCACCTCGCACGCCCACGAATCGCTCTCCATACTTCGCGAACTGGCCGTTAGGCACCAACCCGAGCCTTTTTGCCAGCAGCAACGAGTTGCCGAAGACATCGCTGGAATCGAGCGGAAGGTGTACGGAATACACGGCGATGTCGGCGGTGATCAGGGAGCGCAAGCGTTCGTAGAGTCTTCCAGTCAGTGGCTGCAGCCCACCCCAGAACAACCCATGGTGCACGATCAGGAAGTTGACGTTGTTGTCGACTGCCTGGGCGATCGTTCGTTGTGACAAGTCGACGGCGGCGCCGATACGGTGTACCGGCGCGCGATTCGCCACTTGGAGACCGTTTAGCGCATGTGGATAGTCTGCGTGACGAGGGACATCGAGCAGCTGACTCAGGTATTCAGCAAGGGCAGCACTGGCGATCGTCGTCACTGCGCAGGCTGGTCGCGTGTGGGAGTCAGAGAACCTGACTTCATTCCGGTCGTCACTGAGTCCAATGCGCGCCGAACGCGCTCAGGTATGTCGTCTTCGCGCGCCGGGTTCAGGACTAGGCGCACGACATCGCTGGCCACTCCCATCTCGACAATCCGCGCGCGGAAGGCGTTGGTGTACACTTCGCGCGCGACCTGAAGAAACGCGCGAGGCAAGTCGATGACGACGCTGCCTAACGTCACTTCGGGAGCAACCTCGTTCTGATTGGAGTTGGATCCAATCACGCGCACGTTGGGTGACTGGCGCGCGGCTTGGAAAACGCCGAGTCCCGCCGCGTCAGCGTTTTGAAAGATGATGTCGACTCCGCGCGCGATCTGCGCCAGCGCCTGTTCCCTTCCCGCGCTGACATCATCCCAATTGCCGATGTAGCTCGTTATTACTCGCACGTTGGGATTCCACGCGCGCGCCCCTGCCGCAAAGGCGTCGAAACTGGCCTTGACCGGTGGAAGCTCCGTTCCGCCGATGCATCCGATGACATTGGAGCGTGTGAGCGCCGCCGCTAGCAGGCCGGCCGCGTACGAAGGCTCTTCGAAGGCGAAGCGAATACCGGCGACGTTAGGCGAATCAGCCACCGCTCCGGACGTGATGAGGTACACGGTCGCGGGATAGCTCGGAGCGACACGGCGAGCTGCATCCTGAAACTCGTATCCGTGACCGATAACCAGATCGAAACCCTGGCGTCCATATAGCCTGAAGTTCTCATCGAATTCAGCTGGGGTGCGGCTCTGGATATGACTAGTCGCCGCGCCGAGTGTGTCGCGAATTGCGATGAGCCCTGCGTACGCACCGGCGTTCCATGAGCGGTCCGAGATCGGGCCTGGTGTTATGAGCGCAACTCGGAAAGTGGGGTCGGCGTCCCGTCGCTCGTTCTGATTCGAGCAGGCGCCGACAAGTAGCGCGGCGCACGCTGAGAGTGTGGATAACAGGTGCCGCGTACTCTTTAGAACTTTTATAACAGCTTGATGGTGTGGGACTTTACACCTGCACAAGGAACATTCGTTTGTACCTTACGCGCTGTACGCGACTGCTTCCGAAGCGGGTCGTTCACCCGTGTAGCCGGGTTGCGCACCCTCGCCCATGCGCACAGTCCCGTTGATGACGGCACCCTCAAGGACCACGATGCTTTTGGTGTAAATGTCCCCGTGTACTGCGGAACTTCCTTGAATCTCGACGCGGTCCGAAGCGGAGACGGTTCCAACTACGGTGCCAGCAAGGACAATCTCGTTGGCGTGCAGATCTCCGCGGATCGTTCCCCCCTTACCCAAAAGCAGCTGTCGGGCACCTCGGATATTTCCCTCGACGGTGCCTTCGACCTTGATCACGCCGGAGGATTCGACATCACCGGTGATCTTCAGTCCGGCTCCAATAACAGACACGGTACCCTCGTAGGTGTTGGGCGGCTCAACGACGCGTGGCATGGGGCGTTCTCCGGATTGCTTGGCGAATATCGACATGCAGACCTCTAAAGCGGCGACGTCGCAGGATCGAGGGACCTAACGACATCGGGTGATGAAGTTAGCTGATCTGGCGCGCGGTCCCGATCATTCGATCGAGAATACGCTCCAAATCCTCGGGCGAATAGAAGCGCACGTGGATTTCTCCTTTCAAACCGTCCTCCGAGTCGACACGAACATCCGTCTGCAAATGTCGACGAATTGAATCAGTGAGCTGACGGATTTGCGCAGAGTGAGCAGTGGGAAGTGTATCACGCTGTGATCCGCGCCGCGTTTGCTGTGTCGGTGCGGGTGAGGTGTCTGCGGCTGTGTTGGGAGATTTTGCGAGGCGTTCGAGGTCTCGCACGGAATAACCGCGCGCGACTGCCTGACGCGCCAGGTCGAGCCGCGCGGATTCTTCCTGCACCATCAACAGCGCGCGTGCGTGACCCATGGTGAGTTGCCCACCGACAAGCATGGCGCGGATAGTTGCAGGAAGCTGCAGGAGACGCAATGCGTTAGCGACCGTAGAGCGGTCCTTCGCAACGGCCTCGGCGATTCGCTGCTGGGTGAAGCCAAACTCGTCGATCAAACGCTGGTACCCTTCCGCTTCTTCGATGGGATTGAGGTCAGTGCGCTGAAGGTTCTCAACGAGAGCGATTGTCAGTAAGGAGCCCTCGTCTATCGGGCGAACCACGGCAGGGATTGACGTCCATCCAAGCGAAGTCGCGGCGCGTAATCGACGTTCTCCAGCGACCAGCTCGTATCCGTTTCCTTTGGGCCTTACAAGCACGGGCTGAATGAGCCCGTGCTCGGCTATACTCGCTGCGAGCTCCGCGAGCTCGGACTCTTTGAACTCGCGACGAGGTTGTGCGCGATTAGGTGAAATGGCGGCGATTAGGATCTCCTGCGGCTCCGCCGTCGTGGGCGGCGGCGGCGAAATAAGCGGGACAGCCCGGTCTGGCAGCGCTCCAAGTAGCGCTTCGAGTCCGCGGCCCAGGCGTTGCCCCTTGCTTGGTGCTGGATCAGGAGAGTTATGAGCGGTCATGAGATTGACGAAGGCTCAAGGTGCGAGAGACTGTGGTGGGAAACATGCGTTTCTAGGCGTTCCATGAGCTGTTTGGCAGCTAGCAGGTAGGCCTGAGCGCCGACGGATGAGAGGTCGTAGAGTATGATCGGTTTGCCGAAACTCGGCGCTTCAGCGAGGCGCACATTCCGCGGGACGATAGAGTCGAACACTAGGTGCCCGAAGTAGTTACGTGCGTCGGTGGCTACCTGCCTCGAGAGATTGAGTCTGGCGTCGTACATGGTGAGTAGCACGCCGCCAACCTTGAGGTTTGGGTTGAAGTTCTGCTGTACCGCGCGGATCGTCGCCATGAGCTGGGATAATCCTTCCAGGGCGTAATACTCGCACTGGAGGGGGATGACTACAACATCAGCAGCCGTGAGTACGTTGACGGTAAGAAGTCCCAGCGATGGCGGGGTATCGACGACCACGTAGTCATAGGTGTGCGGTACCTGCTTAAGAGCATTCCGAAGGCGCCCCTCCCTGCCGGGGAGCGTTACAAGCTCCACCTCAGCGCCGGCGAGATCGGCGTTCGCAGGAAGCACGTCCAGGTTCGGAAGAAGCACTTCTGTGCGGATCGCTCCCCGCGTGGTTGATGGATCGACAAGGGCGGCATATACGCTCGAGTCCGTGGGCACTGCGGTTAACCCTACGCCGCTCGATGCGTTGCCCTGCGGGTCGGCATCAACCAAGAGCACCTTGCGCTCGGCCACCGCTAGGGCCGCAGCAAGACTGATGGCGGACGTCGTTTTGCCGACGCCACCCTTTTGATTCGCGATCGCAATGATTTTTGTCACTCGGAACTCAGCCTGCCTCTGATCGGGCGGCAATGTACAACCATTGCTGCAGCAGGACAGTGTTTCACGTGAAACAATCCGCGGTCGCTGGCCGGCGCGTCATGGAACTGTCGTGCTCGCAACATCCGTTTCCCAGCTCTTCTTGCGCGCCTACTGCAACGGGACTGACCCGGTGACTCACCAATCTCGACCCTTGGCCGTGGTCTCCGTGCGTTGGCGCCTTGGTTTGACTAAGGCCTTACGCATCTAGTTCTGGCCGTTGCTGCGGCGCGGCGCCTCCTGGTCAATTCTTGACCACTTCGTCTGTCCATAGCCTGCTTGGCGGTTTAGCCACACGCCGCAGGCCCCAACGTGAAGCTGGTGCTGCCGAGGCTTGAGCGCCGGGTCGGGCCACTCAGACCCGCGTTGCCGTCCGCATTAGTAGCAGGTGGCGCCTAATTGGAGTAATTAGTCGCACCGCGCGACTAATTACTCCCCGATCCCTGCCTAACGAGCTACAGGCCACCGGTGCAGTTCGTACTGGTCGCTATCCAGTGCGCGCGGGATCAGCAAGTACGCCTCGCGACCGGTATACTCGCGCAGCACCAGTGTATTCCGCGCACCAAGGTCGCGTGCGTAGATGTTGGATCCGCGCTCCTGTGCCAATACCAAAGGGTACAACGCGATGCCGTAGTGATCTGCGCGGACCTGCGCCAGGCAACTCGGCCGATACGTGCTGCCAATTCGCACTCGCTCGCTGCGGTCAGGCGACAAAGTCGTTGGCCGCACAAACGCCGAGTCACGCAGCAACGGCAGCAATCGCGCCGTCGCGGCCTCATTCACTAACTGCTCTCGTTCCAGAAGAGCAAGTGCAGAGTCGAGCACACACGTATCAACGGAGCGATACAGCAACTCGGCCGCTGGACGGTCGATCCGACGTCCCCACATACGCGCCAACACCTGAGATCCCCAACTCTCGCGTACAAAAATTATGGCATCGCGCACGCCTAACGAGTCAGCTACTCGCGTGAGCTCATGGCGCGCGGTTGGCAGGCTGCGCGCGTAATACGAGGCACGGTCCGGGCCTCCGAGGACCACGCCGAGGACCACCGCAACTGCGATCGTACAAAACGCACCACGCCGAACCTTATCACTGCCGAGAAACTCTCCCAGTGCTCGAGGCGCCTGGGCAGTGAGCAGGGCGAGCACCGGAACCGCGACGAAGACAAACCGTGGTCCGAGATAGAAGCCATCGTGCCAGTAGGTGAAATACGCGAGCAGCAACAAGGCGAGCGCCGTCAGCATCCAGCCATGAAGCGCGCGGCGTCCGACGGCGAGGACCGCAATGGTTCCCAAAAGTGAAGGGGCAGGGGACTCGAACAAATACGACTGCAGCCGCAACACATAGAGATTCAGCAGCTCGAGCCCGCGGACCGGTGTGTGGCTCACCCCCCATGGTGAATCGTGAAACCCGAGTGAATGAGTCTCTCCCCACATGAGATCGTAGCCGAACGTGAGCGGCGACCCGGTCGTCGCCGCATTGTACCAGAGCAGAAGCGCGACTGGACCCGCGCATCCAGCGACGAATGCGGAAAAGGTCGCCACGCGGTTCGGCCTCATTCTCAACGACCAGGCACACCACACCAAAACCGGCGCGCTCATCACGAGGGCATCCACGGGTCTGATCGCCGCAGCGACACCGACGCTCACGCCCAAAAGCAGCGCCCATCGTGAGGACGACAGCGGAGAAGCCGTTAGGCGCAGAGCCGCCAGCCATGAGAGAAGTACCCAAAAC
>JBFMFA010000139.1:0-7440 GCA_040753195.1 Gemmatimonadota bacterium
TTTTAACACGCCCGCCCGCACCAGCTGAGTCCCGGTCTTGTCGCTCAGGATCAAAGATCCATGTCCTTCCAGCCCTGACCGCAGGCGTGCGCTCGGCACAGTTCCAGCGACCAGCGAGAGAACCGCGCCATCCGCTTTTTCTTCGGCGGTCAGGTACGCAGCGTGCGAACCGGATGTGGCCCGGAACTGCCCGAAGTTCTTCGACGCGATCATGGCGGCGCGGACCGCGTTCGTTGCGTCACGCACCACCACAACACCCCCACGGTCAGAACTCAGCGTCAACTCCACGCTGCCGCCGCGGTCTTCGTCGCCGAACCAAAGGCGTCGCGTTGAGTCGCTGGCCATTACGCTGAGAATCGGACTGCCATCGCGGTCGACGACGAGGAATGGTGCCCGCACTGTTTGCCCCTGCATGCTTGCGGCTTCAAGCTTGGCAATGCGCGCTTCGAGCCGAGCGATCGCCGAATACGCCTCCCTGAGTTCCACGTTAGGCGCCGCCGCGGTTAGAAGCACCGCCCCGACCCCCACGACAAGTGGTACGACGTTGCGCATAGAATCTCCGATCACCCGTTAGGCGTGCGTGAGGCTGCGGCCTTATCGATCTGCTTGACCATTTCGCGCGACGCTTTGAGAAAGGCCTGTCCCATCGGCGAGGCCATGAACGCCGCGTGATCACCCACATCCCAGGAGCCCCATGACGACCACACACGTCCTGAGTACGAATTGTCCTTGTGCGAGCCACGCGTCTTGGTCGCGAACAGGCGTTCACCAGTCGCGACGTCATACAGCACACCCTGCAGTTCTGTCTTTGCTTCGATGGAGCGCACGGTGAGATGCACGGTTTGCCCTTTGATTTTTGGCAACCAACCACCACGACTCCCCTCACGACTTGTCGCCGAGATCACTGTGCCAACAAACACGAAACGCGCTCCGCGAGTCTTGCCGGCGTCGAGCGCACGCGCCTCGTCAATCGCGCCGGCACCTAACGAATCACCGACGACGACGCCGAGCAGGCGCGATTGCGCCGCCAGCTCGTCGATGAGCGTCTGGCTGGCCGCGGCACCCGCGCCACGGTTCGTCCCGCCGGTGCCGTCGACAAACGGGAAGATGGCCACCTGTGGTCGCGCCATCTGCGCCACCACTGGCGTCACGAGCGCTGACGTGAACAGCAAACCGATGCTGCGCCACGGCAGCATAAAACGTTGCCAATACATTGGGTTGTCTCCTAAGGAAGAGGTCGTTAGGCGATCACATACGACCCAGTGCCATGCGCGCCACACGTGCGGCATCCGCATCGTCGGCATGCGATGCGCGGTGCTGCACCTGCAGCAGCCGGTGCCCTTTGAGGAAGTACTGCGTCCCATCTGCGCCGGTCGCCCACTCGTCCCAAGGCTCGGCGCTGTGGCTGGTCGCGCCCCTGTGCGCGGCGTGCCGCGTTAAGCCCGCGGGCCCCCGTACTCTGCCTAACGCCGTCTTTCCATCGCTCCACGTCGGCGTGAGGACGACGACTTGATGACCCACGCTGTAGTAGGTGCAGCTGGTACCATTGCCGTGCGCGACCGGGGACGACTCCTGCGAACGAAACGGAGCGAAGCGCAGCGGTCCCATCACGGATTCCGCTTCCTCACGCGTCATCAGCGCGCATGGATCCGGATCACCGCCGGCGACCGCGGGATCGTTTGAAGCCTCCGTAAAGGGAAGATCGGGGACCTTTGACAGCACCTTCGCGGCTAACGGCTCAACGTCCATCGGCGAGAGGGAGACGTCATTGATCGCCACCAGGACGCCAACATGCCCCTGCCGCGCCGCGAAAAGCCCGGTGGGCAAACCGCTCACCCAGTCCCACGTCGCCGACCACGTTTCCTCGGCGGCCGTGCGCGAGCGACCCGTCGCTGTTGCGAGTCCGGCCTGCATCTCCGCGCCGTCGATCTTCACCTCGATTGACACAATGCCAGCCGTTGCACCGCGCAGCGGCTCAAGTTCATACATGCAGCCAGCACCGGTGGCGGACGGTTTGATGGACTCTGCACTGGCGACACGAACGGGCACACCGCGCAGCGTCCGACTGAGCACCTGGCTCACTTCATTGACAGAAAGCCACGAGCACGGATCGCTGCTCAATGGTTGTGTCGAGAGCGCGGTGGTAACGGCGCCATTCGTGGTGGCGGCGCTCGCGGCCATGCGTCCGTCGTCCCCACAGGCAGAGATGACCAGCGCGGCGACTCCGACAACCACCTGGTATCTGCAGCCTTGACCTATGCGATCCGCTGCCGTCGTTTGCAGCATCATCCTGTTCGCTCCGATGTGGTTCGCGTCCAGGATGAGGAGTGGCCGTTACGCACCACTGCTTTTCACCGTTACCGGCTGAAATAACGCTCAGATTCTTGTGATTCCGGCGCCATGACCCGTCTTTTTGTGCTTGGTCGATTCGAGTTGCGCGCCGCCGAGCCTGCCGAGTCTGCGCTTGCGACGCAGCCGAAGCGACTAGCGCTTGCTACGTATCTCGCACTGGCGACGCCGCGTGGCTTTCAGCGGCGGGACGCGCTGGTCTCACTGTTTTGGCCGGAAGCGACACAGGAGGAAGCACGAAACGCCTTGCGTCAGGCGCTGCACCATTTGCGACAGCAGTTAGGCGACGACGCGATCGAAACGCGCGCTGACGATCAGGTTGCTCTGGTCGATGGCCGCTTCTGGTGCGACGCCGTTGAAATGGAGCGGGCCATCGCCGCAGGAGACGACGCGCGAGCGGTGCATCGATATCAAGGGCCGTTTCTCGACGCTGTCTTCATCCGGGGAGCGGCGCCAGAGTTCGAAGAATGGGTCGATCGCACGCGCACGCGTCTTCGAGGATCGGCTGCTGCTGCTGCGGAGCGTCTGTCGGAGAAGGAGGCGCGTGCAGGTCGCTTAGACAACGCGATCGCGGCCGCACGCCGACGCTGCGACATAGAGCCTGAGAACGAAGCCGCTGTTCGTGCGTTCCTAACGCTGCTTGACGATCATGGGCGACGGGCTGACGCCATAACAGAAGCGGCGCGCTTCCGGCAGTTGCTGCAGCAACGATACGAGGTGGAGCCGTCGCCGGAGACCGAGGCGCTCATTGAGAGTATGCGCAGCGGCGCACGAGTTCCCGTGGCTCGTCCTGCACCGGCCGTCATCGCAGCGCGCGACGCGGCCGTATTCGATGGGAGTGTCCCCGCGAAGGCCACTCGTTGGCGACGACCCGTAGCGTTAGGCGTCGCGGCGAGCGCGATAGTGGCGCTGCTCTTGTTTGCTGCGCGGGGACGGGGGAACGACACGGCGAGCAATGCGACGCCACTCGGTCGCATTTTCGTCGCGGATTTCAGTGACGTAACACCGAGCACCAAACTCGGCGCCCTGGTGGCGAGTGCGGTGCGGGTCGACCTCGCACAGTCGCCGCGTCTGCGCGTCCTAACGACATCTCAAGTGCGCGCCGCTATGCGCCTGATGAATCAGCCGGTGGAGGTCGCCATTGACGATTCGCTGGCGCGACTCATCGCGCTACGCGAAGGGGTGAAAGGCTTCGTTACCGGCGACGTGCACGCGGTGGGTTCGACGATTGTGCTCACGGCGCGTTTTGTGGCTGCCCCCAGTGGCGACGAACTCGCCGCGGCGCGTGAAGTGGCCCGGGACAGCACAGACATCATGCCAGCGATTGAGCGTCTGTCGCGCTCGTTGCGACACCGCATCGGCGAAAACGTCTCGCAGGTCGCCGAAGCGCTGCCGCTCACGCGCGTCACAACCTCGTCCCTGACGGCGCTGGAGAAATACACGGAAGGATTGCGCCTGATAGATCTAGGGGAACGCGCAGAGGGTGTGGCCATGCTGGAGCAGGCGGTCGCAATCGATTCGGGCTTTGCCACCGCGTATCGCATGCTGGGCTCCACCTACGGTGTTCTGGGCGAGCCCGGGCGTGCGGCTGATGCGTTAGGCAGAGCCTTTGCCAATCGCAATCGTCTGACATACAAGGAACGCTACCTTGTGATGGGGAGTTATTATCGGAACGTCACGCAGGAATACGATCGCGCAGTCGAAGCCTATCGCTCGCTACTGGCTCTCTATCCGGATGACATTGCCGGTCTCAATAATCTTGCCCTCACGCTCACGTCCTTAGGGAACCATGCCGCCGCGGAGTCGCTGTTCTTGCGTGTGATTGCCGCGGATTCCACGCAGATCAACGCGCGACTCGTGGTTGCGGAGGGGAGGGCCATGCAGGGTCGTTTTGCGCAGGCGCGTGAGATGCTTGATGAAACCCGTCGCCGGTTTCCGGGGCATCCCGTCGTCGCCCTAACGAGTATTTACATCGCGGCGGCTGAATCGGATTGGCCGCGCGCCGAAGACTTTGCCAGGCGCCGACTCGAGTCCGTCACTGCCAGCGTGCAGCGCATCGACGCCTTGCAGACGTTAGGGCAGATCGAGTTGCTGAGTGGAAAGGTCAATGCGGCGCGTGAGCACCTCGAGCAGTCGATGCGGCTTGCACAACTGGAAGATTCTCCGAGAAAGTACCTCTGGAGCGCCGTTGTTTTGGGATGGCTGGATCTGCGCTACCGCAATCGGCCGGAGGATGCGCGGCGTCGACTCGAGCGTGCACTGTCTACGTATCCGCCCGGCAAGGTGCCGGCCAGCGACTGGCCACTGGTTCAGGTGGCGAGTCTCGGGGCCGCGTTAGGCATGAAGGATCCAACCTGGATGGCACGCAGCATCGAGGGTGACCGCATCGGCGGGTCGCATCTGGCAGGGATTCGGCTCGCCGTCGAAGGGCGTTGGAGTGATGCGGCGCAAGCGTTCAGAGCGGCGTCGACACCGAGCGCAGAGTGTCCGATCTGCGCCCTCCCGGACCTCGCCGCGGCCGAAGAACAGGCTGGCAACATCGACTCCGCGATTGCCGCGGCCGATCGGTATGTGCGGACACCTTTCATCCATCGCTTCGAGCCTGATGCGGTGCACTTGGCAACTACACTGGTGCGTTTGGGGCGCCTCTATGAACGGACGAATCAGCCGACGCGCGCGATTGCTGCGTACCAGCGATTGATCGACACGTGGCGTCAGGCGGATGCGGAATTGGCGCCGCAGATTGACGCGTTGCGAAGCCGCATCGCATCGTTGTCAGCAAAGTGAACGGCGCAGGCGCGCCTAACGCTGTAGCTGAAACCGTCCCGCACGATGGACGACGCGGCCATTAAATACCGTGAGCAGCGCGCGCATCTCCTTCAGGGAGTCGGTCGGCACGGAGTACAAATCGCGATCCCACACCGCAAGGTCGGCGTATTTCCCAGGCTCGATCGACCCGATCTTCTTCTCCAGAAACATCTGCCGCGCGGCCCAAATCGTAACGGCACGCAGCGCCGTGCGAACGTCCACAGCCTCCTCGCGGCCGTACGGGTCTCCGGGGTGTACGCCTAACAAGGGCTGCCGAGCGACTGCGGCCCAGATTCCATAACGAGCAGGGAAGGGCGTGACCCCGTAGTCGGACCCATTGGCCCAGCGAATTCCCTTGGACGTGAACGTCTTGAATGGATTCAGCCGCCGCGCGCGCCTGGGGCCGAAGTTTCCTGCGTATGTATCACCGATCCACCACATAAACGTCGCCGAAGGCTCGGGATAAGCAGCGTCGAATTCGCGCTGTAGCCGCGCGATCGTATCGATGGCGCGATCCGTCGGAATGTTCGCGTGAATGATCCCGTGTCGCAGACCAAGCTTGGGGTTCTCGCGCATCACTTGCGCATAGCTGTCCACGGTCCAGTCGATCCCGCGATCGCCGATAGAATGCGTGGATACGTGCATCCCCGCATCATGAAACAGCCGGATCAGCTGCCTAACGGTATCCGGATTTGATGCCGGATACCCGCGATTGCCGCGATCGGTGCCGGTGAAGTTCTTGTTCCAATCGTCGTACAGCCACGCTGTGCGCGCACCGCCGCTCCCGTCGATGTAGAGCTTGACGCCACCCGCAACGACATGATCGTCCCCTGTCGTTTCGTACGGTTTCGTGCTTGCGCCACGTTCTGCGATCAAGCGCTGCGCCCCTTCGATCGAGCGGCCGCCGCGCCAGAGAGCGAATACGCGTACAGTGAGGTCGCCGCTCGCCTGCACGCGTTTGTACGCGTCCCAGACCTCGGAAGAGACACCGGGGTCTTTCACACCGGTCATCCCCTCGCCGTTGAACGCTTTGGCGAGATCGCGAATGCCTGCGTCGATTTGATCTGCCGTTTCCTCAGGCAGAAGCCGGCTGACCAGTCCCTGCGCAGATTCTTTCAGGATGCCCGTCGGGTCACCATTCGCCGATCGATCGATCGTGCCACCCACCGGATCGCCGGTTGTACGATCGATCTTCGCCAGCCGGAGCGCGACGCTGTTCGCCACGCCGTAGTGTCCCATTGTTTGCGACAGCCACACCGGATGGTCCGGCGCGACGCGATCGAGGTCGGCCGCCGTGATCAGCCGGCGCTCGGTGAATTTTCCTTCGTCCCATCCCCGGCCGTAGACCCAGGAGCCAGCAGGGAGATTACGGATGCGCGCATCGACGCTATCGAGCACGTCGCGGATACTCGTGACTTTGGGGTAGCTCAGGTCAAGAACAAATAGCCGGTCGACGCCGGCGCCAGCAAAATGTGCGTGTGCATCGAGCAGGCCCGGCGTCATCGTTAGGCCGCCGAGGTCGATGCGCTCGGTCTGGGGTCCGACCAGCGAGTCGATGCTCTCTGTCGGTCCGACTGCGACGATTCGGCCATCTTTCACGGCCACGGCTTCGGCTACCCTGTCGAGCGAGTCGACCGTAATCACTTTGCCGTTAACCAGGACCAGATCCGGCGCATTTCTTGGCGCCGCGCAACTGGCAACCGTGGCAGCCATGGCGATGAGCGTGGCAGTTGGACGCATACGCGAAGCTGCCTGCCCATTGCACCGGGCGCAACACGGTTAGACGGGGCTCATACAGGAAAATCGTGCCCCGCAGTGCTGAGCCGGTGCGTAGATTCCGGCCGCGTTACAGAAGTATCCCCCAGCTCACCGCCGTGTCGCTCGATCCGCAGCGTCCGCCGGGCCCCCCCGGCCCACGTCTCCTCGATTATGTCATAGTACCGCTGCTGTACTACCTGGCCGCGAAAGCGGCGGTGCAGCTAACGGTCATGCCCGAAGGGACGGCGATCGTGTGGCCGCCGAACGGCGTGCTTCTCGCGGCATTCCTCCGGTTTCGGCGCCAAGGCGTCTTCGCGTTTGCCGGCCTAACGATCATCGCCGAGATCGCGGCCGATTGGCCGGTCTTCACCCTCTTCGAGAGCACGCTCTTCGGTCTCATCAACGTCACCGAGGTCACGTTGGCGTACGCGCTGCTGGAACGCCTCCGATTTGACGCACGCTTTCCGACGCCGGCGGATCTCGCGAAGTTTGTGGTCGCAGGGCCTCTCATCGCGGCGTTCATCG
>JBFMFA010000140.1:0-7417 GCA_040753195.1 Gemmatimonadota bacterium
GGTGCGAACATGTCGGAGGCTTCGGGCAAGAGGTCGTCCGCCGCGCGGACTGTAAACATCTCCTGCACGAATTTGACGACCACGCTGTGCGTACGCACGCTGCGCGAGGTGCGCCCGTCGATATTGGTATTGGCGGCGATGCTGCGCAGCGGACTGGAGTAACCTAACGAGATACCGACGGACGTCATCGACTGCTCGAATGTGTTCGCCTCCGAGAGCTCGAATACCATGTCCGCCGGAACCACGTTGCGCGTCCCCTGCTCGCCGGCCGCGGCACGCTGTAGGTCGGCTACGGCCTGCAGCATCGTCGTCGCGTTCACGTCGGTCACGCGCTTCGATTGCTGCGCGATCGGCAGATTGATCCGGATCGTAAGCGGAGCGCGCGCGATAGGAATTACGACCGGGCGACCGGAGCGCGCACTATTCCCTTCAATCAAGGCGCCAGGATACAGTGCGCTGAAATCGCTTCCCATCGCCAGCAGTTTGGGGAAGGTGCGAACCAGGTTCTTTCCACTTACGTCGCAGCGATAGTCGATGACGTCGCCGCCGGGATACGCTTCCTCGATCACAACTGGCGCTCTCACAATCGTTGCCTTCTGACTTGGGACTGTCGTCGGCCAATTGGGAAGTGCGGCCACAAACGCGTTGATGACGGCGGCGTCGGGGTTCGTCGGAACCGGGGCCGGTGGCGGCGGAGGGGGAGGGGGAGGCTCGGTGGTGCCTGGGCCGGCGGCGTTATCTGCGGAGCACGCCGCCAATGCACAGGCGAACGCGAACCGCGTAACTGCGTGGAAGATCTGTCTCATTGTCGCCTCGCATCGGAGTGGTCGCATACGGCCGGGTTGGCCGCCTACCCGTGAAGCGACAACGTCAGGCAAATCCCCTCACCGGAGGGCGAGACGCGACCTACTTCTTCGTCGTATCCGTGCCGATCAGCGCGCGGACTCGCTCGGCGTCTGTTGTCTTCCCCCAAGCCTCGTACAGGGCCACGAGTCTTTGTTGTGCGCCGCGGACATCGTTGCTGTCGGCGGACGGCGCGCGGCGAAGTTCTTCATACCCCCGAACAATCAGGGACTCCGCCTCGGCATAGCGATGCTGCGCCGTGAGGCTCGCGCCCAGCTGCGTCCGAACTATCGCCGTTCTCGTGTGCCCTGCGGGGAGCGACCGCTCCCAGATATCCAGTGCTTGTCGCAGCCGCGATTCTCCTTCGCGTGGTCGCCCAGCTTCCACGAGCGTGACCCCCAAGCCGGTGAGCACAGGCGCTTGCGACGTGAGTCCGGTTGCCGGGGATAGACGGTACAAGCGCAGCGCTTCACGCATGACCGCGATGGCTCCCGCGTAATCCTTCTTGGCCCGCAGAATATCGCCTAACGTGCGAAGGTCGTACGCCACATACGGATGGTCCGGTCCGCGCGTGCTGTCGAGCGATGCAGCGCGGCGTACGTGCAGTTCTGCGTCGTCGTAGCGTCCCATTCGAGCGAGGACCCGTGACAAGTTGACGTGGATGGTTGAGGCATCGAGGTGATCCTCGCTGTACACGGCCTTGGTGACGGCCAGCGCTTGCGTGAGGAGTGTTTCAGCCGCCGCGTAATCGCCCATGCCCTCTTTCGTCACCGCGTAATTGCCGAGCCTGTGCGCGACCAGCCGGTGCTTCGATCCGTGCAGGTCCGTAACCATGGTTAGCGCCTGTCGCTGCAGCGTATCGGCGCCGGCGAGATCGCCCAGCTCGTAGCGCGCCGCACCGAGGTTCCCCAGGCTTTCGGCGATATCCTCGTGGGGACTCTCGAACACGGCCCGACGGATCGCGAGCGCCTCGCGATGGAGGCTGTCGGCACCGGCGTAATTGCCTTGCGAGTAGATGACCCAGCCCACGTCGTTGAGGCTCAAGGCCAGCGCTGAGTCGTTAGGTGAGAGTCGCTGGCGCCGGATGGCCAGCGCGCGCCGCGTGAGTGCCGCGACCGTGTCGAGCGGTGACGTTTCGTACATGATGGCCGCGAGGGTGCTCAATGCATCCGCCACCTCTGGACTGTCCTTGCCGAACAATGCCTCACGAGCAGCCAGCACCTGCGACGCGACGCGCTCAGCCTGCGGGAACAGACCGATGAAGCGATACGCTTGTGCGATGGCTTGCTTCAGCGTGGCGCGCACCTCCGGCTCTCGCGCCAGCTCTTGATCGATGCGCGCGCTGCCGCTGTCGAGCAGCGTTTGCGCGGTGACGAGTCGCCCGCCGGTGGCGCTGGGATCCGCTTGCTGGAAGAGACTGGTGAGGAAGCCGGCGACGCGCTGCGCCCGAATCGCTGCGGCCTGTGCGCGATCGCGTTCAGCCGCGAGCCGCAGTGTGTAGTATGCCGTGAACGCCGCGAGGATGATTACGAGTGCGCCGGCGGCGGCGACCCGCGCGCGGTGTCGTCGCAAGAATTTCCTGGTGCGATAGCGCCAGCTGTCACGCTGCGCCAGTACGGGCTCATGCGCCATGTAGCGGCCGAGGTCAGCCGCCAGTTCGCCGGCGGAGCCATAGCGCCGCTGCGCTTCCTTGCTGAGCGCCTTGAGGACGATGTTGTCCAGATCGCCCGTTAGGCTTCTGTGGCCCGAGGCGACGCTCGGCGCGACCGGCGTTTCCTGCACCACGCGTCGCTCGACGTCGGCTACCGATAGTCCCGTGACATCGAACGGCGTTCTGCCGGTCAAAAGGCGGTACAGCACGACGCCTAACGAGTATGTGTCCGTGGCGGCGGTGACGCGTTCACCTCGGAGTTGCTCGGGGCTGGCGTACGACGGCGTCATCAGGCGCACGTGCGCCGTCGTTTCAAGCTCACCACTTGCCCCGGGCTCCAGCAGCTTGGCGATCCCGAAGTCGACGAGTTTCGGAACACCCGCGGCCGTCACCAGTATGTTGGACGGCTTGATATCGCGGTGCACGACGAGTGCCTGATGCGCGTGCTGCACCGCCATGCACACCGTGCGTACCAACGCGAGGCGCGCGTCGAGAGAGAGCGCGTGGCTGTCGCAGTAGGCGTCGATCGCTATGCCATCGACGTACTCCATCACGAGATACGGCGTTGAATCGCTGGCGGTGCCTCCGTCGAGCAGTCGCGCAATGTTCGGATGGTTCAGGTCAGCGAGTATTTGCCGCTCGGCGAGGAAACGGCGGGTCAGTTCGGCGCTACTAAGGCCGCCGCGCACGAACTTGATCGCAACCTGGGCCTTGTACTGGTCGTCGTCTCGTTCCGCGAGATAGACCGTTCCCATCCCGCCATGGCCAATCTCGCGGATCAGGCGATAGGGGCCGACGCGCTGATCGCGCGGTCCGCCGGTCATGAGTCCGGCCGAGGCTTCGATCGTCTCATAGATCGCCTCGCCGGAGCCGGCATCGGCGGCGAGCAGCGACCGGACGTCACGCAGCAACTCGGCGTCGGCGCCGCAGTTTGCCGCGAGGAATCGTGCTTGCTCGTTAGGTGGAAGTTCGATCGCGTCGTTGAACAATGACTCGATGCGCTGCCAGCGGGCGGCATCCATTTACGCCTCCGCGCGGAGTTCCTGATTGAGCCACGCGCGGGCGAGACGCAACTCGCGGTGCACAGTGGCAGGAGATATCTGCAGCACGTCTGCGACTTCCTCGTAGTTCAAGCCGCCGAAATGGTGGAGCTCAATAACACGGGCCTTGCGTTCATCTAGCGACAAAAGGCGCTCGAGAGCCTCATGTAGCGCGAGGAGCGTTTCATCAGGCTCGGCGGCCGCGGCCCGACGTTCATCGAGTGTGATCGGTTGCTCGTCGCCGCCGCGCTTGGCGCGGTGCCTGGCCCGTGCCTGGTCCACCAGGATACGTCGCATGACCCTGGCGGCCACAGCGAAGAAATGCGAACGGCCGTTCCAGGAGACGTCAGTGCCGACGAGTCGCAGATAGGCCTCATGCACGAGCGCCGTGGTCTGCAAGGTATGAGCAGCGTGTTCGCGGCCGAGCTGCCGGCTGGCGATTGCGCGGAGCTCGTCGTACATGAGCGGCACCAGGCGCTCGAGCGCGGCCTCGTTACCGTCACGCCATGCGATCAGGAGCTGCGTGACTTCACTCACGTCAGGACATGCATCGTGCAGTCGCCCCTCGCCGCACAGCACACGGCACTGGACGTCGCGTGCACGCGCGACGTCCAGTGCGCGTCACTGTGCCGCCGCTAGTGCGTAGAGCAGGTCCACGTAAAACTTTTCAACCTGCGCCAACCCGGCGATCTTCGAGCCGGCCGCCGGCTCGATCACCATGAACTCGTCAGGCGCGTGCGCGCCCGAGCCGTAGCCGATGCCACCCATCACCATCGGTAGCTTCAAGACGTCAGTGAAGAGATAATACGGCGCGCTCCCGGCGAGTCGCGGGATCACAGCCGTGTTGAACCCATGTTTGTTGTACACGCTGATCGCGGCTTGCACCAAGGGAGCGCTTACGGACGTCTGTGCCGGCGGGTACCCGGACATCTTGCGCACGGTAACGTCGCTGAAACCCGTCGCGTCCAGATGCTTGCGAATCAAGGCCAGCGCGCTGTCCGGATGCTGGTTAGGCACCAGCCGAGAGTCCAGCTTCGCGGTCGCGATGTGCGGGAGAATCGTCTTCATGCCGACGCCTGTGTACCCGGACCAGATTCCGTCCACGTTCAGCGTCGTCGTGAAGAGGTACTCCATCAGCGACTCGGTGCCGCTCTTTCCATCGATCCATTTCTCGACGCCGAACGCTTGACGCATATCGGCTTCACTGGCCGTCCAACCCGGAGCCATGCCGTTCACGAGCCGCTGCTCCTCTTCCGACGGTTGTCGGATGGCGTCGTAGTAGCCGGGCACGACGATTGTGTTGCCGTCGGGCGTCGTTAGGCTCGCGATGGCCTGCGCCAGCCGGATCGCCGGCGCATCGACGATGGCCTTGTACGATCCGTGGATTTCGGCTCTGCCGGGACCGCCGTTAGGTCCGCCTTTCGCCTCCAGCTCGAAATACAAAATGCCCTTAACGCCGAGGTTGACAGTGACGTCGCCTTTGGGGTCCTGGCTATTGAACGGAAAGAAGACGCCGGACGCCGCGCGCAAGCGATCGGCGTATTTCTCGATCGCCTCGGGGAAGTGCAGCGACCCCAACTCCTCTTCGCCTTCCGCGATGACCATCAGGTTGACCGGTAGCGTTTTCTGCGTAGCGATGATCGCGTCGAGCGCGTTGAGGAAGGCGCGTTGCGGCCCCTTCTGGTTGGTTGCGCCGCGTGCCATGAGCACCCTACCTAACGGGCGATCGACGATCTGCCCGGCAAAGGCGTCGACGGACCATCCCGTCGGTTCCACGGGCTGAACGTCGTACATCATGTACACGGCCAGCGTCTTGGGAGCGCCCGCGTCATAGAACCCCCACACGCTGGGATGGCCCGACGTCGGGACCAACGCGGTTTCCTTGAAGCCGAGCGCCTTGAGGTCGGCTTCTACGAGCCGCGCCATCTGCTGGATGCCGTCGTTCTGCGCGCTCACCGATCGTTGCCGCACCCAGCGCTGCATGTTAGCGACGTGTTTGCCCAGATTGGCATCGATGTGGGCGTACGTCGCGGGATGGTTCCCCTGGTAAGCGGCTATCGCCGAGGCACGAAACGTGTCGATGACGGTGAGTGAAAAGCTGGGACGCCTAACGGCAGCCGGTTCGTCTGTGCTCGGCGCGCAGGCGGCGACACCTAACGAGAAGGCGACCGCGACAACGGCACGCGGGGAGAGAAAACGACGAGGCATGTCGGACTCAGGCGCATGGCCTTGAGAAGGAAACGAGAATCTGTCGGCCGTACGCTGAACGCGCGAGCACCTCGCCCCTACGGCGGAGGGGGATCTACCACGATCGTCACAGTCTGCGCGACCTTGGTCCCCTCGATCAGCGCCACCACGCCGTCGGTGCCGACGCTCCCGCCGACATAGGTCGCGCTGTACGTGCCGTCCCCGTGATCGGTCGTGCTACCGACGCTGCCATGCACCTGCGTGCCGAGCACGAAGAAGGTGACGCCGCGACCACCACGGGTGATGACATTCCCCGCGACATCGCGGGCGCGCAACGTCAAGAGTACCGGTGTACCCACTGCAGCTCGTGGTGCCGCGGCCGTGAACTGGGAGGTGCGGGTCGAGATATCGCCGGGAACGACCGCCACGTTAACCGGCGGTGACGTCACAGGCTGACCGTCGACTGTGGCGCTGACGTTCACGCCGCTTCCTGCGACGTGGCCCGTGAATGTGGCCGTGTATCTGCCGTCGTCGAGATTCGCGACTACGCCGATCACGCCGGTGCTCGTGCCACCGCTGAGGAGGAAAGCGACATTGCGCGGTTCGCTGATTGCGCAGCCGTCGGCATCCGCGATGCGCAACGTCAACGTGGTCGTCACGCCAGACTGAATCGTTAGGCGCTTGACTGGGCGCCGGGCCGGCGTCGTATCATTGATCGTGACCTCCGACGCCTTGAGCGAGATCGGTCCTGGCGTGCACGCGGGTCCCACGGTAATGGTGACATCGCCCGACATTACGGCGCGCCCGTCGAGCGTAGCATGGATCGCATCCGCCGTTCCCGATGAAGCTGCGTAGTAAAACGCTGTGTATGTGCCGTCCTGACGATCGCTCACCGCACCGATCCGGCCCACGCTCACGCCCGCACCGCCGTCGCGCGAGAACGCCACTCGCCGCCCGCCAGTCTCCACGAGGTTGCCGTAATTGTCGCGTGTGACGAGCCGGATCGTCGCTGAATCGCCCACGTTGATCGTAACGGGTTCCGCGACGAGCAGCGACGAATCGGCAGTCGCCGGCCCGGGCCTAACGGTGATCGTCGGCAAATGCGAGTTGCCGAGCGAGTCCAGCATCTGGATCCGCGTACTGTCGTCGAAGATCGCTCCAACCGTGACCGACGAGCCCGCCCGTTGTGCCGTGAAGACCGCGGTGTAACGCCCCTCGCCCGCCTCGGTCGTGGGCCCGAAAAGCCCGTCGCTCGAGCCCTCCCCGCCTAACGTGAATGCAATACGGTCGGCTGAACCGCTCACCGGCTCGCCGTCGAGGTCCCGCAAAAGCACAGTGAACGTCGCCGATTGTCCAGCGTCGATCGTGTCCGCGCTCACGCTCACGGTCGACTTCTGCGGCGTGACCGGAATCGACAGCACTGTAACCGTAGGGATGCCGTTGTGTTTGGAACGCCCGTTGATGCTCGCGCCGATCCTCACGACGCCGTCCCGCGTGGCGGTGATGCTCGCCGAATACGTTCCGTCGTCGTGATCGGTCACGTCTCCCACGCTCGCCTCGCCGCCAGTCGGCTCGCGCAGCACCTCGAAGCGTACCGTGTCGCCGCCTGACGTGCGCGGGACGTCCGCTGAATCGCGCGCGACGAACGTCACGTGCAACGCACCGCGCACGGTTACCGTATCGGACGATACCGTGA
>JBFMFA010000141.1:0-7407 GCA_040753195.1 Gemmatimonadota bacterium
GCCGACGCCACGGGCCGTCCGTCGGCTCGCATCGTCCTGCTCAAGGAGGTCGACGGGCTTGGCTTCGTCTTTTTTACGGACTACCGCAGCCTCAAGGCGCGCGACATCGCGGCAAATCCGCGAGCGGCGCTTGTTTTCCTATGGAAAGAGCTGGAGCGCCAGGTGCGGATTAGTGGCAGCGTCGAGAAGGTGCCGCGCGAAGAATCGGAGGCCTACTTCAAGTCGCGGCCGCGCGGGAGCCGCGTCGGCGCGTGGGCGTCGGAGCAGAGCAGCCTCCTCGCCGATCGCTCGATTCTGATCCGCGAAGTCGAGCGCCTCAACGGACACTTCGGCGAGGGAGAGGTTCCGCTGCCGCCACACTGGGGCGGTTACCGCGTGATACCTAACGAGGTCGAGTTCTGGCACGGACAGCCCGATCGCCTGCACGATCGATTCCTGTACAGACGCGACGGCAGTGGGTGGACCATCGATCGCCTGTCGCCTTAGAGACCAACGCGACAGCGCTGCCGCAGGGAACGCAGAAAACGCAGAGTCCCGCTGTCGATCGCAGTTGCTGACACCTGGTTAATACACGCGCTCGCTCTCGCGAAGCTCCTGCCGCAGTTTCTTGTAACTCTCGTAGCGGCCGGCGTCGATTGCGCCACTACGAAGCGCCGCCGCGACCGCGCAATCAGGCTCCGTGTCGTGCGCGCAGTCTCCAAAACGACACTCGCCCAGAAAGGGTCTGAACTCCGGGAAACAGCTGTCCAACGTCGCGGCCGGGAGCCCCCAGAGGCCCACTTCACGCAAACCAGGCGTATCGACGATGTACCCACCGTTAGGCAGGGGATGGACGTACGCGCCAACCGTGGTGTGGCGCCCTTTGTTGACCGAAGCGCTGATCTCGGCGACTCGCAGATCGAGCGAGGGGTACAACGCATTCATCAGTGATGACTTGCCGACACCGGACGGCCCTGAAAGCACCGACGTCCTGTCGACGAGCAGCGCCCCGAGCTCGTCAAGCCCATCGCCGCGTTTGCAGCTCGTGAAGACCACGCGGTAACCGAGTCGCCCATAGAGTGCAAACCGGTCGCGCATGCTGGGCGCGTCAACGAGGTCCATTTTGTTGATCACGATGCTCGCGGTGAGATCGCTCCCTTCGGCGATCGCCAGAAAACGATCCAGCATTCGCTCGTTAGGCTCGGGACGCGCCGCCGCAAAAACAACCAAGACCTGATCGATGTTGCTCGCCACGATGCGCTCGGCCGCTTTGCTCCCGGGTGCACGACGCGACAGCATGGAGCGCCGCGGCAGGATCTCCGCGATCGCAAACGTCGCTTCCGTGGCGGATGCCGGCGGCTGATCCAGCAGCACGTGATCGCCAACCGCGAGCTTCTCGGCGCGCCCCGCGAGCTTGAGTCGGCCGCGCAACACCGCATTCACGATCGTGCCCGTTTCCGTGTGAACCCTCCACGTCCCACCTGTTCCTGACAGAACGACGCCGCGCGTCATTCCTCGTCTCGCATCGCGTCCCACCACTTACGCGCAGGCCGTTCGGCAGTCGCGGCGGCATGCTCCGCAATCAGGCGTTCCAGTTCCGCCCGAGCTTCCGAGATCGGCATTCTGCCTAACGCCTCGCGAGCCGCCATGGCGCTGTCGCCGTACGCGAGGAAGTCACTTTCGAGGTGTCCCTCCACACCCTGCGGCCCGATGCGGCGCCAGCGCATGAAGAGGAAATACGCACCCCAGGGACGCTCCGCGTCGCCGGTCTGCGAACTCTCGATCGCGACGCTATAAGACAGGCCGTCGGATCCTTCGAACGCCGCGGGTCGATCGTGCACGGCCATGTAGCCGCCGATCGTATTGACGTCCCCTTTGGAGTGATCAGGTTGGAGAAAGCGGGCCACAGCTAGGCATGCGGCGTAAGGCGTAAGGCGCGATCGCGGCCGACGCGAATTCCTTTGCGTCTCGCGCCTCGCGCATCACGCCTATTTGACAATGAGCACTCCAACCTTCCCGGCAAATTCATCTTCGATCGCAGAAACGTTTAGTGGCACCACCACATCGAGCCCATTCAGACGCAGGTTCACGCGCCGTGCGCCCGGCGGTATGCGATAGTATCCCAGCCAGTCGCCGGCCGCCTGCCTAACGAGCGGAACCGGAACCCATTCCGTGAAGTCAGCCAACAGCTCCACCTGCGGATTCCCGGGCGCCCACACGCGCACTTCGCGTAGGTACAACGAATCGTATGGCTCACCTACGGCAATCGCGAGCGGATACTGTGTCGGCAGCTCAGGCCGGCTCGGTGGTGGTGGCACAACCGGCATCCGGGGCACCGGCTGCCGGCTGCGCGTGGTCCACCCGCGTGGCGGCACCCGCATCGACAGCGCTGCATAACGACCGCCGGGTAGACTCTGCAACAGATCGACAGGATAGCTACCGATGCTCAGCGCGATGTATGCGCCGCCGAAGATCGGCCAACTGGCTGAGATGCCGCCCCACGTGGTCTTCCCCACGATGCCTTCGCCGGTTCGCAGACCGCCGGTGAACTCGTACACGGCCCGCGCTACCTCGAATGACATCGTCGTTTCGAAGTCGCTCAGGATGTCACCACCTGCCAGCTGCACGGGCGTGGCGTTGAGTGCATAACGAGATCGTCCGCGGTCGACCCACAGGCGCGCGTTGCCGATCACCGTGGTGCGCCAGCGCGCTCCATCGAACGTGCGCGCCATCCCCGCCGCGGTGCGAAGCGAATGCCGATCCGATGAGAGGGTAACTCCACCCTCGCTCAGCATGTGGAGCGTCGGCATGAAGCCGTCTTGCGCCGTCGTCGACGCGGAGAGTGTGAAATCGCCCTGGTAGTTCCCGAAGAGGCGGTTCAAAACTGTCGGCGCCTGAACCGGTTCCGAGTATCGCGCGCCTGCCAAGGTACCCTGCACGCTCCAGCGGGCGTCATCAAAGAAGGAGACGAGCGCGTTCGCAAAGGACAACGACCGCGTGCTTTGCGCGAAGAGCCCTTCGTTGAGCGTCAGTGCGCCCAGCGCGCGTTCGGTCCCTTGATCATAGCGAACGACCGCAAATCCCACGTCGCGAGTGCGCGTCGGTTGACCCGATACGCTCACCGCAGCCACGCAGAGAATGGCTGCACAAAGAAACGGCGCGGCGAGGGTAATCGCCCCGCCGCGCGCGCGAATTGAACGAATACGGCTCTACGGTTTGCGGGGTCTCTGTGTCTTACCACGCGGCGCCGGAGCAGCCTTACCGTCGGGGGTTTGCACGCCCGTCACCGTAGTCGGCACAGGCGTCGCCGATGGTCCAGTCTGCAACGTACCGCGCGAGGAAGGTAGCGGAGCACCAAGAGCCCCGCCATTGGCTGCCTCCGCCAGAACAGCGCGCTCAACAGTAATACCCTGAGCCGATGCTGCGACGGCTGGCGGCGTCCCGGCCGCGATCGACCGCTCAATCTGGTCGAGCAGCGTCACGTACTGCTGGTCACTTGCTGCGAGCTTCACCAGCGATGCGATCACTCGCACCGCTGTGTCGTTGGGAACGCTGCGGTTCTTGAGACCTGTCAGGACATCGAACGCCACGGCGTAGCGGATGCCGTCGCGAGCAGCGCGTACACGCTGCAGCTCTTCGGTTTTGATCCCCGCCTTGAGCGCGTTGGCGCCAGCGACGATCTCACGCGGTGTCGATGCGGGACCTAGCACCGCTCGGGCGACGCGGAGATGCACCGCGTAACCACGCACAACCGCCACGATGCGCGGCCCTTCGGCGCGTTTGGAAGCGCCCTCGAGTGCGCGATCGATGATTGGCTCTGTGGGAAGGCCTTCGCCGCGCAGCGAGTCGACGAGCGCGACCACCTGTTCGCGCGTGGCGACGTCGAGACGACCGGCAAGCCGATCGTCGGCTGACGGCTGCTGCGCGCCGGCTGTGCTGGCGAGCGCGGTCAAAAGCGCGAGATGCCTAACGTTGCGCATCATTGGGGACCTACCCTCGGCGTGACCGTCAGCACCGAGTTTGCTTCCCCGAATTCGCTATCGGTCGCCGGGGCCGTGGGATCGGTCATGCGCGTGCCGCCGTCGACCAGGAACTGATATTCGTACGAGCCAGGCAACAGACGCAGCGTGATTGTCCACGTACCATTGGCGTCGCGCTTCATGGGATTACGCGCAGCGTCCCAATCGTTAAAAGCGCCCATCACGCCGACACTCTTGGCGCCCGGCAGGAAGATCGAGACCACGCGGTCTTGCAACACCGCCCGCTCGTCGCCGTTATCGGCGACTTGAACGAGTGGCGTGCTGTTGTTGACGAGTTGCTGCTCGTTAGGTTCGCCACCGCTGCGCATGACAACGAACGTCAGGGCAGCCGCGGCAGCAAGTGTCCCAACTGCTGGGAACAGCATGCGACGGCGGCGAGCAACGACCTCGGTCCGCCCCCCGCGGACCACGCTGAGGTGCGACGTGCGGATCGCCGACATGACACGCGCGTCGAAATCCCCCGAGAAGCGGACGGGCCGCTTTAGCTCGGAAGCAATTTCGTTGATTAACGCGTCGTGCTCGTGATCAGACACCTTGCACCTCTTGAAGCATTGCTCGTAGGCGTTCGCACGCCCGCTTGACCCTCATTTTGAGTGCTGAGACGCCAACGCCGGTGAGCGTCGCCATCTCTTCATACCCCAGATCTTCGACGTGCTTGAGAAGAAACGCTTCCCGCTGATCGTCATCGAGCAACTTCAATGCTCGATCGATCTCTTCTCTCCACGCCTCCCGCTCAGCCGGGTGCTCCTCTGCCGCATCGAGAATCGCGATTTCATCGCGAACGAAGGTGCGGTCCCGCCTTCCCCGCCGCGCCCCGGCAGTGCGACAGCGATTCGCCAAGATGCGGAAGAACCAGGAACCGAACTTCGCCGGATCTTCGCACGTCTCGAGCGACTTGTAGGCGCGGACGAAGGCGTCTTGCATTGCCTCCTCCGCGTCCTCCCGGTTTCCCAGCATACGTACCGCGTAACGGCCGAACTGGGTCCGGTATCGAGCCACAAGCACTGCGAACGCAGCCATGTCACCAGCACGAACGTTCGCAACGATTACGGCGTCGCTGTCTCCTTGTATGGGTAGACCCTGCAATTCGGCCATCCGTCAACAGGCTCGACGAGAAAAAATGCGACGTACCCGCTCGCGGGAAGGGTGTGAGCGCACGCTAACATGTTAGCTGAGATTGCTTTAGCCGAGTGTGAGGTAGCTCACACAGTGAGCTATCCGAGGGGCCGCCCGGACGCCGGATAGAACCGGTCGCCGCGTCGGGCCATCGCCACGAGCAACTCCGCTGGAGCAAACCGAGGGGTAAAGCGACCATGCAATTCCTCCAACTCCTTGACGACTCGGTCCGCCCCAAGGGCATCGATGTAGCGAAACGGGCCGCCGCGGAATGGTGGGAATCCTATGCCGAAGACTGCGCCTACGTCACCGTCGCGAGGCGAGCTGATGATCCCTTCCTCGAGGCAATGGACGGCCTCGTTCACCATTGCCAGCACGCACCGTGACTCGATCTCGGCCATGGACACGTCGGGACGCACAACCCCCGACGAATACAACCGGTAGACCGACTCGTCGACGCCACCTTTCTGCCCTTCGGCGTCATACAAATAGAAGCCACTTTTCCCTTTGCGGCCGAGGCGGCCTGCCTCGACGACTTTGCGCAACGAATGCGCGGGCGACACGCGCTCGCCGAAGGCTTCATAAAACACGGCCCCGGACTTTCCGGCGATGTCGAGTCCAACTTCATCCAGCAGGGTGATGGGTCCGACGGGGAAACCGAACCTAACGAGAGCCGCGTCGATGGTATCGATGGGGGCGCCGGAGTCGAGGAGGCGTCCCGCCTCCACGATGTACGGCGACAGGATGCGATTGACGTAGAAACCGGGCGAGTCATTCACCACGATTACGGTCTTGCCTAACGTGCGACCGTAGTGTACCACGGTGCGCACCACCTGGGCATCGCTCTGCGGGGTGACGATCACCTCGAGCAACGGCATGCGGTTGACCGGCGAAAAGAAATGCATGCCGACGACCCTCCCGGGGCGTTGCGACGCTTCGGCGATTTTCGCAATGGGGATTGTCGACGTATTGGTCGCAAAGATCGCATGGCGCGGCAGAGCCGCCTCGCTTTCGCGCAGCACGGTGTGTTTCACGGCCAGGTCTTCGAAGACCGCTTCGATGAGCAGGTCGACGTCGCCAAAACCGGAGTAGTCGATGGTGCCGCCGACGAGCGACATATAGTCTTCGACCTGCTGGCGTGTGATTTGCTTTCGCGTTAGGCGCTCGCCGAGAAGCTGCCGGATGCTGCCGAGCCCTTTGCCGACGCGCGCGTGATCGGCGTCCTTGAGGCGGACGAGCGTCCCTTGCTGGGCCGCCAGCGCAGCAATGCCCGAGCCCATGAAACCCGCGCCGAGCACAGCGACCTTCTCGACAGGGAGCGGATCGGGCGCCGGTGGCGGGACTCCGGGATCTTTTTTCAGCGCCGTCGTGGCAAAGAAAAGGAAGATCAATTCACGCGCGACGGCGCCGGTCGCCAACTCGCCGAAGAGGCGCGCCTCCTCCTGATATCCACGATCCCTGCCTAACGAAAACCCTGCCTCGACCGCGGTGATCGCCGCGAGCGGCGCCGGATAGTGGCCTTTCGTCTTCTCCAGCGTTCGTTCGCGGGCCTGCCGAAAGACGACCGCGCGGCCGATCGGGTTATCATCGAGCGCCAGATCGGCGGCCGTCCGTCGCCGCGCCGTGCGCCCGCGCGTCAGGCTCCCGCCGGCCAATTCGGTGGCGCGCTTGATCGCGATGTCCAGCAGAATCGCCGGATGCACGACTTCATGCACGAGGCCCATCTGGCCAGCCTTGCGGGCGCGCACGTTCCGGCTCGTTAGGATAATGTCGAGCGCGTTACGCAGACCCACGGTGCGCGGCAGTCGCTGCGTTCCTCCAGCGCCGGGAATAAGGCCAAGCTGAACCTCCGGCAGGCCGAGTACTGTTTTGGGATCGTCGCTTGCGATGCGATACGCGCACGCAAGAACGGCTTCGAGGCCGCCGCCGAGGCAGGATCCATGGATCGCGGCGACGACCGGAACACGCAGCTGCTCGAGGCGCTGGAGCAACGCATGCCCTTCCTCGCTGGCACGCTGCGCGTCGCTGGGCGTGCGCCATTCAAGAAACTCCTCGATGTCTGCGCCGGCGACGAAGTTGTCGGTCTTACCCGACCGCCAGACTGCGGCCTTGATAGAACTGTCTTTCTCAAACTCGTCGAACAGTGCCCGGAACTCATCGCGCACCTGACGAGTGATTTTGTTGATCGGCTCGCCTGGGAGATCAAACGTTATGATCGCGATGCTGTCCTGGCGATCGACGTTCAGCGCCTGGGTCACGGGTCAGGGGTCAC